>JAUIAA010000003.1 GCA_030425715.1 Bacteroidia bacterium
CCAAATTTAAAAAATTAGCACATCCAGATTTACACTTTGCTTTTCCGGTAGCGACCAATGATAAAGTAAAAAAACACCCTATAAGCAATCTATTTTTAGAAGATTGGCGTGCTTTTGTAAAAGAAACGCCTTACGGTAGCCTTTTTAATTGGTACCAAAGATTAGGTGTTGAGAACAAGCAAGGACAGATTGGTGTTGATGAGGCCGAAGAGATTGTTAAGAAATTGGTATTGAAATCCTTTGAAGGCGGATATAAAGTAATGGTAATTTGGATGGCAGAAAAAATGAACACTGCTGCTGCAAATAAATTATTAAAACTAATTGAAGAGCCACCAAAAAACACTTTATTTTTATTAATTACTGAAAATGAAGAACAAATAATTAAAACCATATTATCACGTTGTCAGGTACTCCATTTTAAAGCCTTAAGTGAGAAAAATATTAGTGATGCCTTGGTAGAAAAGTATGAGGTAGATACCCTGCAAGCACGAAAAATTGCCCACCAAGCCCATGGCAATTTTAATAAGGCATTGCACTTATTAAAGGAGGATGATAACGAACAGATTTTTGAAAAATGGTTTATTACTTGGATTAGATCGGCATTTAAAGCCAAAGGGAATGCTACTGTTATTCAGGACTTAATTATATGGAGTGATGAGATTGCCAAAACAGGAAGGGAAACCCAAAAGCGCTTTTTAAACTATTGTTCCCATTTTTTCCGACAAGCTTTGTTGGCAAATTACAAGGCAAATAATTTGGTTTTCATGGAAACCCAAACCCCAGGGTTTGATTTGCAAAAATTTGCACCCTTTGTACATGGCGCAAATATTGAAGCGATTTATGAAGCCATAGACCAAGCCAATTATCATATAGAAAGAAATGGTAATGCCAAGATAATTTTGTTGGACTTGTCTATGCAATTGACAAGGTTATTACACCAAAAGGAAGAATAAGCTTATTGAAATTTTATGTAATTGTTGTAATAAATTACTAGTTATCAATTGTTTTTGAGAATATAAAAGGAGTTAGCACCAAGCAAAAGTCTCGTTTGCGGAGATAAACCTTTATATTTTCAGAAATAAGTGCGGAGAATATTTGGTTTGCGGAGAATAAGAAGTATATTTACCGCATATTATGCGTAGAAAAAATATTTATATACACGAAAATAACGATTGGACTAATTTCATCTGGAATGAAAAAGTAGTTTCTAAAGAATTAGCCGAAACTAGAAATTTACAAGGCAGACTACTCGGCAAAATGGAATCTTTAGGATTTAGTCTTCAAAACGAGGCGGCGTTAAATACGCTAACTTTAGAAATCGTTAAATCATCTGAAATCGAAGGAGAGATATTAGATTCTGAACAAGTTAGGTCTTCAATAGCCAGAAAATTAGGAATTGAATTAGCGGGAGCCATAGAATCAGAAAGGCATATTGATGGAATTGTTGAAATGATGCTGGATGCTACGCAACGATACGAAACACCATTATCCAAAGAGAGATTGTTTGGCTGGCATTCTGCACTATTTCCAACAGGTTACAGTGGAATGTATAAAATTACCGTAGCCAATTGGAGAAAAGACACCACAGGATCGATGCAAGTTGTATCTGGTGCAATGGGAAAAGAAAAAATACATTTTGAAGCACCTAATTCAGACAGAATTGAATTGGAAATGAAACAATTTTTAGGTTGGCTTGAAGAGGAAAATGAAATAGACCCAGTTTTGAAATCTGCTATAGCTCACTTATGGTTCGTGACGATTCACCCTTTTGAAGACGGAAATGGAAGAATTACACGAGCAATTACTGAAATGTTACTGGCTCGTTCGGACAATAGTGTTAAAAGATTTTACAGTATGTCAGCACAGATAAGAGTTGAAAGAAAACAGTATTACGACATATTAGAAAAAACACAAAAGAAAGCTTATGATATAACGGAATGGATTATTTGGTTTTTAAATTGTCTTAAAAATTCATTTGAATCAACTGCAAACTTATTATCAAAAACCTTAATAAAAGCTGAGTTTTGGAATATTCATTCTAAAACAATCTTGAATGAAAGACAACAAAATATGCTCAATAAATTATTAGATGGATTCGAAGGCAAGCTAACCACTTCAAAATGGGCAAAAATCTGCAAATGTTCACAAGACACAGCCTTAAGAGATATACAAGACTTAATTAATAAAGAAATTTTGCAAAAAGAAGCTAGTGGTGGTCGTAGCACAAATTATGAATTAAAAATGCCAGGTGCTAACAATGCCTATAATTTATTGTAGCTTAAAGCTAAAACTGAAAGTAACTGAATATTAAAAAATAAAAGTAGTTGTGGAAAAATAGAGCTTTTTTATCCACAACAAAATCATAGCCTAAACCGTTGCACTCAATTATGACTCGTCCTGAATAAAGGCTATATAATTTTAAACATTATGTACAAAAACGACAAACAAGAAACAAGTAAAGACCTGTTACTCCCACCTCGAAGGAAAACTTGGAACTATGCTTTTTGAAAATTTTATTGTTAAAGGTTAGGTTTTAAAAGAAAAACCGGCTGATAAACATTATTACATTACGGAAAAGGGACAAGAGGAATTAACAAAACTCGGACTTGACCTTTCCCAAATTAAATCTGAAAATAATGGACATAATTAACAACTATGACAATTTCTTTTTGCCAGCCGATAATCTCGATATTGCAAAGGAATTTTATCAAAATAAACTCGGACTTGATGTAAAGTTTGATTTTTCGGAGCGTGGAATGGTCGCTTTTAAAGTAGGGGAAAATGAACCTGCAATTATACTAAGAAAAGCAGATAACATTAAGCCTTCAATTGTTTTTACCGTACAAAATGTACTAAATGTATATGAAGAATTAAAACAAAAAGGAATTAAATTTTTAAGCGAACCAATTGAAATTAACACTGGACTTTTGGTTGAGTTTGTAGACCCATTTGGAAATAAATTTGGATTGACGGATTATTCCAAAATGCCCGAACTTCGTGGAGGAAAAAAATAGAAATTAAGCAGAACGTAGAGAACAACTTCCGCCAAAATCGTAAAAAACGAATTGCTTATCCTCACCTTACTTCCAGCAAGTTCAGTACAGGCTTACGAAAATCTGCGTCTAATTTTGCATCGCACAACTTTGCCCGTGTTTTTTTGGTTTGCTTTTGCTAAATTAGTTGTTTAAAACAGGTAATGTATCCAAAAAAACCATTAGTACCAATTCCACAAAATAAAAGTTAAACATAAAAAAGTTGAAAAAAATTTTAATTATAAATGCCCATCCCAGAGAAAAAGGATTTCAAAACACCTTGGTTGAAGAATACATTAAAGGAGCTAGAATAAATAATGCAGAAGTTAAAATTATTAATTTAAGAACTCTAAAATTAGAACCTTTTTTGAAATATAGTTGGGATTTAAATCACGACTCCATACCAATGACTAAAGATTTATTAAAGTCGCAAGAATTAATCAAATGGAGTGAGCATATAGTTTTTGCATACCCTACATTTTGGGCAACGCCACCTGCTTTGATGAAAGTATTTATCGAGGCTATTATTGTTTCAAAATTTGCTTTTAAATACCATAAACCTAAAAAGTTTTTTTTTGGAAAAATACCAGTTTGGGACAAACTATTAAAAGGACGAACGGCTTCTATAATTTCTACAATGGATGCTCCACCTTTTCTTATGTATGCTGTTGATAAAGATCCTGGAGGAAAAATGATGAATGCTATTTTAAGATTTACAGGTATAAAATTAAAGCATAAACATTATTTTGGATCAATAAAAATGTCAACAGAAGAAAAAAAGAAAAAATGGATCGAAAAAGCTTTTAAAATAGGACGAAAGGAAAGTGAAAAGTTCTTATTGAGGTGAAGTAAACATGAGTGAGGGATTTGTAAAGGAGAACTTGTTTTTTAATTTTAGAGATTACTTGTAACAAGTTATATTAAAGAAGAAAAATTAGATTATATATACACTTTTTTTATCCTAGAGTAATGAAACTAATATATGTTTTTTTGTTAAGTTTTACAAACTCAAAAAACTAAAAAGGTTCAAATCACTTTGATAGCTTGTTGCTTAAACGTAATTTTATTGCTAATTTACACACTACAAATCATACACGAACATCTTGGCATAATTTAAAACCAACCAAGTAAATGATAGGAATTTTAGTCGCAATTGCCTTTTCGTGGTTGCTTTTACATCTGATTGAAAAGAAAAATATTTTAGCATTAGGATTTCTTCCAATAGGCAAAAGATTAAAACAGTTCTTAATCGGATTTTTAATTACGGGAACACTTTGTGTGCTCGACCAATATTTTGAGGCATTCCTAAAATCTTCGACTTGGATTTTGAATAAAGATATTACGAGCGGAATTATACTAAAATCATTTTGGTGGGATGTTAAATCTGTTTTGACGGAAGAATTGATTTTTCGTGGAGCATTATTATACATTCTTATCCAAAAAATAGGCTCAAGAAAAAGTATTTTGATTTCCGCAATTGCGTTCGGAATTTATCATTGGTTCTCTTACGGAGTTTTAGGAAACGTAATGGCAATGATTTTAGTTTTTATAGGAACTGGATTAATGGGTTACGCTTGGGCTTGGGCTTTTTCAAAAACCAAATCCATAATGTTACCTTTCGGACTTCATTTGGGATGGAATTTTACTTATAACACAATCTTCTCAAAAGGCCCATTGGGCAATTTACTTCTCATTTCACAAGGCGGAAATGAATTAGCCGATTGGACTTCGCTATTAAACTTTGTTAGTGGTATGGTTATAGTTCCTATTTTAGTACTTATTTATGTAAGATATTTTATAAAAAAAGAAACAAGAACAAAAACAACATCGTAAAAAATGAATCACTTATATTCAACACATTTACAGTAAGTTAAGTGCAGACTTACGAAATATGTGCCTAATTTTGCATCGCACACCTTGCCCGTGTTTTATTGGTTTGCTTTTGCTAAATTAGTTGCCTAACCATGCTATGAAAGCATACTCAAACGTTTTTGGAAGTAAAATGGTTATTTTTTATGTTTTGATAATCATGTCAAAATTTTCTGCAGATTGAATTACCTTTTGAATGATTTCTGGACTTATAGATTTTAGTTGTGCGTTTTCATTTTTTGCAGGTATTCCCATTTCATCAAAAAAGTTTCTAAACCCTTTAGGACTATGAATATTCACCCACTTACAGGGTGAATTACTCTTATTTCCAAAAGTATGTATAGTTTTAGGTGGAATATCAACCGATTCTCCCGCCTTAACATTTTTCACAACACCATTTATATAAAATTCCATTTCACCATCTATAATTAAAAAAGACTCTTTGAAATTATTATGTAAATGTGGAGGTGGGCCTTGCACCTGTGGTGGAGTTTCAGCCATCATCAAGTCATAATCACCTAAAGTATCATAAGATGTTACTTTATGACCTAATACCCATTTTGTACTGTCATTTTCCATTTTATGAGATTTTCGTCTCACAAACTTAGAATATAATTTTGAATTATCCAAATATTATGAGATATTTGTCTCATGAAAAAAGAATATGTTAAATCTGGTAGGATAAATCAAAAATTAGAAACCAGAGATAAAATTTTAAGGAGTGCGCAATATTTTATAAATAGGGGCTTAGAATTTACACTTGAAGATGTTGCAAAAAAATCTGGTATATCAAGAGCTACCATATATCGCTATTATTCAAAAATTGAAATTCTTACCAATGAAGCTGGTTTAGATATAAATACAAAAAGTCCAGAAAATATTATTAAAAATCTAAAAGAAAAAAATATTGAGGATATAATTCTGGGGATTCAAAATTACTTCAATGTACTTGCGATAGACCATGAAAGTGCATTTCGTAAATACCTATGTACTGTTTTAACTTCGAATTCATCAGAAATAAAAAGAGGTGCAAGGCGAAAAAAAACATTACAACTTGCCTTTGAAAATACCTCAATCCATGATAAAGAGAAATTAGTAAACTTATTAACTATTTTAATGGGAATAGAACCACTAATAGTCACAAAAGATGTTATTGGATTAACGAATGATCAGTCCATAGAAATAATGAAATGGGGGGTACAATTAATTTTGAAAGGTTACTTCGCATCTGAAATGAAATAGAGCCAGTTGCCATTTATGTATAAAAAAAATTACCAGTAATCCCTTCTTGCAAAAATTGCTAAAGCCAGCTTGTTTCACTTGTATTAAGATAGTGATCAAGGCTTATATCTACCCTAACCACTTGGTAATCTAGATTGGTTTACCCAAAAAACATATATTTGTAACTTACCTAAATACTTCAATTATTACTTAACAAAAATCAATGGAATCGATTACCACTCATCAGCGTCAATCACTTTTAACTATTAGCACGGCTACTATTGCTACTTGTCTTTTTAAAAAAGGGTTAAGAAATCAATATCTCCATAATGTACAACCCCTCCGTAAAGGAAAACCCAATATGGTAGGTCCTGCATTTACCTTAAGATATATACCTGCTCGCGAAGATTTAAATCCAATTTCGGTGTTTAAGGATAAAAACCACCCCCAACGTGTTGCTGTTGAGCGTTGCCCTAAAGGAGCTGTTCTTGTAATGGATAGCCGAAATGACCCAAGAGCTGCTTCAGCTGGCTCCATTCTTATAAAACGGTTAATGATTCGGGAAGTCGCTGGTGTAGTTACAGATGGTGGCTTTAGAGATTCCTCTGAAATTGCAACATTTAATTTCCCAGCATTTCATCAAAGGCCTTCGGCGCCAACAAATTTAACACTACATCAAGCCATTGACCTCAATGTACCAATTGCCTGTGGTGGTGTAGCCATATTTCCAGGAGATATTTTGGTAGGTGATGATGATGGAGTAATGGTGATTCCACAAGGGTTATTACAAGATGTAATAAAGGAGTGCTTGGAAATGACAGAATTTGAAAATTTTGTTATGGAACAAGTTGATCTTGGAGAAGCCGTTATTGGCTTATATCCCCCTACGGACGAAAAGGTACAGAGGGCTTTTGTAAATTGGAAAGAGCAGCAACGGCTTTAGATCCAAAAACATAAAAACCATTCAATTTGGTAAATGGCTTCGGTTTTTATTTGCTAAATTAGTAGCTTAATTAACGCAACGATATCCTACACAAACACGTTGGAACCAATCAATTTAAAATTAAATAAAAATGAAAGTTACTGCCGAAAAAAATGAAAAGGTTGCCAATATGATATTTGCATCCATTTATCCACTTTACCTGAATAGATTGGAGAAAAATGGAAGAACAAAAGAAGAACTCGATCAGGTAATTAAATGGTTTACTGGTTTTGACCAAGATGTTTTACAAGCGCTTATTGATGAAAAAGCAACTTTTAGAACCTTTTTTGAAAAAGCTAAAATAAATACTAACGCACACTTGATTAAAGGAGTTGTTTGTGGTTATCGAATTGAAGAAATAGAAGATGAATTTGAGGTGTATAAACAATCTAGACAAATGGAAAAGCTGATTGATGAATTGGCAAGAGGTCGTAAAATGGAGAAAATTTTGCGCGAAGAAAAGAAATAATACGAATCGTATCCATCAAATAAAAACGATGATTTTATCAGTTTTATTAAGTATAATACTAATTGGACTTGGATTTATTCATTTCAATTGGGTTATTGGTGGGAAATTTGGTTTTGTAGAATCATTACCAACCAAAGAAAGCGGAGAAAGAGTATTGAACCCAAAAAAAATAGATAGTGCGATAGTAGGAATTGGATTGACAGTATTCGGAATTTTTTATATTTTTAAATCTGGACTTATTGCATACAATTTACCCGAATGGATAATGAAATATGGAGGTTGGATTATTCCACTACTATTTATTTTACGAGCAATTGGAGAATTTAAATATGTTGGATTTTTTAAAAGCGTAAAAAAAACAGATTTTGGAAAACTGGACACAAAGTTCTTTTCGCCTCTTTGCTTAGTAATCGGAATCTTTGGTATTCTAATTCAGCTCATTAAATAAAAAAGTTGTTTTGATGTTTGTGAGTGTTTCTCATTTCGCACCGACCAACGCTATGCCAAAAAATGTAAAAAGTAAGTTTGCCAACGCTGTAAACCAAACAGAAAACAAATAGCACTATGTGCAACAAAAAACTAATTTAGAAGCCTAGAGTTGGCAATTACGCTACTTTTTTAAAATAGATCTACAACCTTGGTATATTTGAGAAAAGAGTATAAATGACAAAAAACACAACAAAATTATAGACTAATACATTGGGGGTATTTATAAATACATTTAATTTCAAAAGTGAGAAACACAGAAACAATAAAAAATCTTATCATTGAAAAAGCTATATCAGATGACCGAATTAGAGCTGTTCTACTCAACGGTTCTAGAGCAAATCCTAATGTTGAGGCCGATAAATTTCAGGATTTTGATATCGTTTATATTGTTAACGACCTGCAAACTTTTATATCCAACCATAGTTGGGTAGATTATTTTGGAGATAGGCTCATTTGGCAACTACCTGATGAAATGGACTTAGGATATATAACCCCAAAAAAAACGAACTCTTTTGCCTACTTAATGCAGTTCACAGACGGGAATAGAATAGATCTGACTTTAATAGAGAAAAATAATTCCGATAAAAAAATTCATTTAGACAGTCTAACGATTGTATGGTTGGACAAGGATAAATTATTTTTAGATGTTCCAGATGCTAACGAATCGGACTATTTGATAAAACAACCAACCGAAAAACAATTTGCCGAAACCTGCAACGAATTTTGGTGGGTGAGTACATACGTTGCCAAAGGACTTGTTAGAAATGAAATAACGTACGCGAAACAAATGTTAGAAACTGTTGTTCGACCTATGTTTATGAAAATGATTGAATGGCATATTGGGACAAAAACTGGGTTTTCGGTTTCTTTCGGTAAATATGGAAAGTATAGTAAAAAGTACCTTTCAGATAAAACCTACCAAAAAATATTACAAACTTATGCGGACTATAAACCGGATAATAATTGGAATGCTTTATTTAAAATGACAGAATTATTTGGTAAGCTTGCCGTATCTGTCTCCAATAAAATGTCTTTTAGCTACAATTTGAAAGAAGGAGAAAATGTGAATAATTATTTAAGGGGATTAAGACTCGAACGGAATTAACAACTACTTACTATGGTATAGCCTTCAATAATAATGAGTAATGAAAAAGGAAAATGAAAATAAACTAAGACCATTTTGAGAATTAAATTGCGTATTTTTAATCATGGGAATCATAGTTTATAACATTCTAGAAAGTACTTAAAAATAGATTATGGAAGTTTTTTATATAAAGTTTATAGAGACATTAGTAATAATTATAGCATACATTCTTTTAAGAACAACTATAATTAAGTTGATTAACAAGACGATGTCTAATAGGTTAATACAAAAATCTAGAGGTAAATTAATCAAGAAAGCAATCAATGTAACTCTTATAACTATTGGAATAATTTTCATTCTTATTATTTGGGGAGTAAAACAATCAGACATAGCTGCTTATATAGGATCTATACTTGCAGTAGTCGGTATTGCTTTTTTTGCACAATGGTCAATTCTTTCAAATGTTACTTCAAGCATTATTATCTTTTTTTACCATTCCGTAAAAATTGAAGATGAGATAACCATAATGGAAGCAAAAGATTATGAAATTGAGGGTAGAGTTAGTGATGTAGGTTTATTTTTTGTAACGCTAAAAACAAAAGATAAGCAGGAGATAACTTTACCTAATAATATTTTTATCCAAAAAATGATAAAAAAAAGGTGATTTTGTTTACGTACCAATAGACTCCTTGATTCTTTCTTAAGCCGTAGACAGCAAATTAGATGTATACTGTTAATTGATAGTCATTTGGAAATTTAAAAATATATTTAGATATTTGTCTAAATATTAAAATAAATGGATTCAATATTTAAAGCACTTAATGACTCTACTAGAAGAGAAATAATAAATATGTTAAAAAAAAAGGATATGAATGCTGGAGATATCGCAGATAAATTTGAGATGACAAAACCTAGTATTTCTCATCATTTAGATATCTTAAAAAGAGCAAACTTAATCAATGGTGTTAAAAAAGGACAATTTATTGTCTATACCATTAATACTACTGTAATAGATGATTTATTTAGGTGGATTTATAATTTAAAATTAAAAGATGATAAAGAAAAAATTACTAAAGGAAATTCCTTTTTGGGTCTTGATCCTGACTCCAATTTTTTACATAGTAAGTAATTGGGATTTTATTCCTGAAATCATACCTCTACATTATAATCTTTATGGAGAAGTTGATAAAGTAGGGAACAAAATTAACTTAATTTATTTATCAATATTTATCCCTATTGGAACATATATTATATTTCTTATTGCAAAATATATAGACCCTAAGAAAAAAATTTCCAGTATGGGTAATAGTTATTATATTATTCGATTATTGCTATCCGTAATAATAACAGCTATTATTTTTATTTTAACATATTCAATTATTAATGAAACAACTTATTTTCAAAATACCATTTTTATTTTAATAGGTTTAGTCTTTGTATTTTTAGGGAACTATTTTAAGACGATAAAACCAAATTACTTTATAGGTTTTAGAACCCCTTGGACTTTAGAAAACGAAGAGGTATGGAGAGAGACTCATGACCATTGCAGTATAGTTTGGTTTATTGGAGGTCTGCTAATAATTATTGTTAATTCTTTAAATTATTTCAAATCCGTATGGTTAATTAATATGATAATTATAATTATTTTAATAATTATACCAATAATATTTTCCTTTTACTCCTATAAAAATAAATCAACAAAATTTAATCAAAATGTTTAAACCTTATCTACTTGTATTACTATTATTTTTTGTTAATAATACTTTTGGACAAACAGAAGTGCTAATTCAATCTAATGATGTAACATTATATGGTACACTTCAAGAGCCAGATAAAGTTTCGGATATTGTGGTTTTCATTATTACAGGTTCGGGTGAGACAGATAGAAATGGGAATACCCTAAAAGTAGGATATGTAAACAATTGCTTAAAGCTATTAGCTGAAGACCTTTCCGCTAATGGGATTGCCTCATTACGCTATGATAAAAGAGGTGTTGGGAAAAGTACTTCTGAATCATTATTAGCTGAAAACTTAAGATTCGAACAATATATTAATGATGCGCAAAATTGGATACGTTTCTTAAAAACCAAGTACAAAACAGTTATTGTTGCAGGTCACAGTCAGGGAGCATTGGTTGGTATGGTAGCAATACAAAAAGAATCAGTAGACAAGTTCATTATCATTTCAGGAATGACTGAAAACACAATCACTACTATAAAAAAACAATTATCCACTCAGCCAGCTTTTGTTCTTGCAGATGCTTTACCAATATTAGATAGTCTACAAAAAGGGGTTAGAGTAGATAGTGTTCCAGAATACCTAAATAGTTTATTTCATCCTAAAACTCAAAACTATTTTATGTCCCTAGTAAAATATGACCCTCAGGAGGAAATTCAAAAAATAAATATCCCAACCCTTATTATTCAAGGCACTAATGATATACAAATCTCCCTAGAGTCTGCTAAAGCTCTAGCTGTAAAAGGAAAAAATATAGAGCTAATAACAATTGGCGGGATGAATCATATTCTTAAGCTAAGCAAATTAGATGTTAACGAAAATATGGCCACATATTCCAATCCGAATTTAGCATTACATAATGACTTAATTCCAACTATTATTACATTTATTAAAAATAAATAGGAATTCAATACTGCATTTTTGATATGCAATTAAAAAATTGAGTAACATATAAAACCAAATATTATTTAGTTTCTTTTATCCTAAATTATTTACTATATTTATCTTTATAATAGGAGTAATTTCTGCATATTTTTACCCTTTTCCATTTTTAATTATTACTAAAATTGGATATGAAAAGCATACTTAAATACTGAAGTTGCTTTTGGAGGAGTTTTTGGTACAATTAATAAACCAAATATGGGTAATGAAAATAATAATTAAAAATGAAGCTGCCCTAAGCAGACAATAACTATAAACACATGAAAACAAAAGCCACATTGCTCATTACCATTTTCGCATTCATTATTATCTCTTGTGCTACCAAAAAAAATATGGATAACGAGAAACTTTACAATACCGCTTGGGAACTGGAATACATTTCTGGACCACGCATTGCTTTTAACGGATTATTTCCTGATAAAAAACCTAAAATTTCTTTTAACAATGCAACCCAAAAAGTTTCAGGAAACAATAGCTGTAACGGTTTTTTTACCGATTTTACGGTTAAAGGAGATGCGATTTCTTTTGGTGAGCCCGGAGCAACAACAATGATGTATTGTGGCGAAGGAGAAAACGTATTTTTAAATACAATGAAAAAAATAAACAAATACAGTTTTGACCAAGATGGAAAATTAAATCTGATGATTGACGACGTGCCAATGATGCGTTTTAAAAAAGTTGAAAATTAATGAACAAGGTTATTAAAATTTACACTTTATGTTTTTTGCTATTTTGTTTTGCTTGCAAAAACAATACCCAAACGGAAGACAAATCGGTAACAAAAGAAGAAAAACCAGTCAAGGAATCAACTGATATGCCGATATTGGATACAGGTTGCTATGCATACAATGAAAATGGCAACCACATTAAAATGGAAATCACCAAAATAGATGAAAATGTAACAGGAAACCTTAACATGGCCTATGCCGAAAAAGATGCCAACCAAGGCACCTTCGTGGGTAAATTAAAAGGCGACAAGCTTATTGGAATCTACACGTATCATGCGGAAGGAAAAGAAAGCTCAAGAGAAATCGCATTTTTGGTCAAGGACAATCGACTTATTGAAGGGTATGGAGAACTAAATGACAATGGCACAAAATTCAAGGATGTAAACGCCATTAAATACAGCTCTACAATGCCGCTAACAAAAGTAGATTGCGATAAATGAAGAGCCAAATGTTTGTTTGTAAACGGTCGGTCATTTTCCGAGCTAAAACAAACCTGTTTAGAATTGGCTACCCTAAACATTAAACTAAACCCTTTAAAAGACGGCGCAAGCATACAAGGCAAGAAGACCTATCTTTTATTTGACGATTCTAAAAAAAAAGGTAGAGATTTTCTTCCCTTTTCAAGATAAAGGTGTTGTTTTACTAAAAACAGCGGAAGGCAATTGGGAAAACAGCGATTATAAGCTCATTGCTTGGAAAGGCTATGTTATCCAAAAACATGGAATCGCCATTTTTGGCGGTGCAACAAATTAAGCGATGTACGAATAAAGTACAGAAACACTTTTTTCTACCTTGAATAAAAGCAATGTAACTGATAATAGGAAAGAATAAAACTTGAAACCAAAAATTAGCATATTGGGTTGTGGTTGGTTGGGTTTGGCCTTAGCAGAAGATTTGCTGCAAAAGGGTTATCAAGTATCTGGGTCGAGTAGGCTGCAGCGCAAACAAGAAATGATAAGAGCCAAAGGAATTGAACCTTTTGTTCTTGACGTTGGTAATAAAGATTATTGCTCCTTATTTTTAGATAGTGATATTTTAATTATTGCCATTACTTCTAAAGAAATAAGTCATTTTAAAAACCTAATCTATCAAATTGAAAAATCTAACACACAGAAAGTAATTTTTATTAGCTCTACATCCGTATATCCCAATACCAATGGGGTGGTTACAGAAAATAGTTCAGTAAAAAACACAGAGTTAACACAAATTGAGCAATTATTTTCAAAAAATAAACGGTTTCAAACTACGGTTTTACGCTTTGGCGGACTTTTTGGCTATGATCGTCAACCTGGTAATTTTATCAAAGAAGGGAAAAAAATTGCAAACCCTGAAGGTTATGTAAACCTAATTCATAGAGACGATTGCATTCAAATTATATCACAAATTATTAGTAAAAATATTTGGAATGAAATTTTTAATGCTTGTGCAGATTCTCACCCTAAAAGAAAAGAATTTTATAAAAAACAAATGCAAAAATTAGGGAGAGAAGCAAAGTTTGATGAAAACTCGAAAAATGAATATAAAATGGTAAGCAGCAAAAAGTTAATACATATGTTGAATTATCAGTTTATATATAGAGACCTAATAAATTATTAAATCCCATAGCATTCTATTTACCAAATTAATAGTTGATTTCTTGTGTAAAAACGCGTAACTTTAAGCTATGCCAACTATAAAACTTATATCACTAATTGCAATGGTAATTTTATTTATTGTTGCTGGTATTTTTCATTTTACCAAGCCAAGAATATTTATCAAAATTACACCTAACTGGGTTCCTTTCCCAGAAAAGGTGAACGTGTTAGTGGGCATCGTAGAAATTGTTTTAGCTATTGCCCTAATATTTGCCCAAACAAGGAGTGCGGCAGCTATGGGTATCATTCTGTTATTAATTGCGGTGTTTCCTGCTAATGTAAAACATTTTAAGCAAGCTTTAAGCAAGAATAAATTTGTTTTACCCACACTTATTAGGTTGCCTTTGCAAGCTTTATTGATATATTGGGCATATACTTTTATCTAAATTTTAATGAAACAGCGTGTTTTAATTACTGGAGGTACTGGTTTGATAGGGATTTATCTTACGAATAAATTACTAGCAAAAGGATATGAGGTTGCAATTTTGAGCAGGACAAGGAAAAATGTAAAAAAACCTGTGTATATTTGGGAAGTTGAACATGCAGTAATAGACCAATCTATTGTAAACTCTTCGGATTATATTATACATCTTGCTGGTGCAAATATTGCTGAAAAAAGATGGAGCAAAAAGAGAAAGAAAATCATCTTATCTAGTAGGGTGGATTCCTGTAACTTACTTTTTAAGGCTTTAAACCCAAATAAAAACCAATTAAAGGCATTCATTACAGCATCCTCCATTGGGTATTATGGAGCAAGAACCTTGGATAAAATATTTGTAGAATCGGATAGTTTTTACAATGATTTTTTAGGAATGGTGACTAAAAAATGGGAAGATGCCGCCAACCAATTCCAAAATATTGGAGTTAGAACCGTTGCTTTAAGAACAGGAATTGTTTTATCAAATAAGGCAAAAGCACTAAAAAAACTAAGTTTACCCATAAAACTTGGTTTGGGAGCTTCTTTAGGCAATGGAAAACAATATATACCATGGATTCATATTGAAGATTTGTGTAATATGTACCTCAAAGCAATAGAAGATATACAAATGCAAGGAGCATATAATGCAGTAGCTCCTGAGTATATTAAACATAATGAATGGATACATCAATTGGCAGAACGTTTAAATAAAAAATTATGGCTTCCCAATATACCTGCTGTTTGGTTACAACTAATTTTAGGAGAATTATCGGATTTGGTATTAAAAGGTAGCAGAATCTCTTCGGATAAAATAAGAACCGCAGGATATCAATTTTTGTATCCAGAATTAAAAAAAGCTTTGTTGGCTTTAAAGTTATAAACCATGAGAATTTGGTCCTTACACCCACAATATTTAGATTCCAAAGGATTGGTAGCACTTTGGAGAGAAACTTTGTTGGCAAAACATGTTTTAGAAGGGAAAACAAAAGGGTATAAAAACCATCC
The DNA here is from genome assembly GCA_030425715.1 of Bacteroidia bacterium. GTDB lineage: Bacteria > Bacteroidota > Bacteroidia > Flavobacteriales > Flavobacteriaceae > Lutimonas. The sequence continues at coordinate 15,611 of JAUIAA010000003.1, forward strand.
GCAATTACTTCGCTTTAAAAATACTAAGAATCCTTTGGGTTATATCAATAGGTATTTGTCTATGGTGTATAAAGAATCTGTCAAAAGAGGGTTCTATTTTGATAAAAGTAAATTTGAGGCAATTAATTTTGATAGTAAACTTACGGTAAGTACAGGGCAAATTAATTTTGAAATGCAACATTTGCTAAAAAAGCTCAAGATTAGAGATAAGAAGCTTTTTGAAAAGTATAAGAATATTTCACAAATACAACCAAACGCCATTTTTACTATTATCTCTGGCGAGATAGCAGCTTGGGAAGTGGTTTAAGTAAAAAATACGCATCCAGTTTTAATTGTATTTATAAAAAAAGTAGATAAAAAATTTGTATAGTAAGGAATCCTAACTATATTTGTAACTCCTTATTGTTTCATTTAAATTATATAGAGTTATGAGTAAATCAGTTTTTTATCACGCAGGTTGTCCAGTATGTGTTAGTGCTGAACACGATATTATCAATTTAGCAGGAGCCGACAATGTAGAAGTTGTTCATTTAGGAGAAGATGCATCTAGAATTCATGAGGCCGAGCTGGCAGGAGTAAAATCTGTTCCAGCAATGGTCACTCCAAATGGCAACGTATTGCATATCAATTTTGGTGCCTCTATGGCAGATGTAAAAGGTTAATTTGAATTGGGTTAGGGTTTTGGTACCATCAAGACTCTAACCATTTAAAACATTAATTATGAAAGTTTCAGTTTGGGATACTTATGTAACTAGGGCAGATGGTAAAATTATGCATTTTGATATTTTAGTACCAAAAGAAGTACAAGATGAAGAAAAAATATTTGGCTATGGCAAAACGTATTTAAAGGGAAAACCTTTTAATACAGGTAAATTATCCGCAAAAGAATGCCAGTTTTGTCATATAGAATCTGCTAGTGATATTGTGATAAATAGCATTGAAAAATCAGGATTTCATATTATTGAAATGGAGAATTGTAATTGATTTAATATAGATGACTAACTTTACTGCAAATTAATATTGGTAAAGCCTCTTTTTTATGGGTACAAGTGTTTTTAATCCAAATCAACAAGAACAAGAAACCGCGAGTAAAATTGTGGCTGGTTTAGAAAGAATTTCTGAAGCTTTTAAAGTTTTACTTTGGGACAAAGCCAAGCAATTGGGGTTGAGCCCAATTCAGATACAAATTTTAATTTTTATAGCCTACCATAAGCAAGAATTATGTAATGTAAGTCATCTTGCAAAGGAGTTTAATATTACCAAACCTACCATAAGTGATGCCGTTAGAGTGCTCGTTAAAAAAGAGTTGGTTTTTAAAAATTATTTACCAACAGATAGCAGAAGTTATACCATTGTACTTTCAGATACTGGCATGGGTGTATTAAGAGAAACCGAGCAGTTTTCCAACCCATTAAAGAACCATGTTTCAGATTTGCCAACTCCCGATTTAGAGCAGCTTTTTTTCACTCTAAGCAAATTGATTTATCAATTAAATCAGCATGGAATACTACAAGTGCAAAGAACCTGTTTTGGCTGTAAATTCTATCAAAAAAATAACGACAAGCATTTTTGTAATTTATTAGATAAAGAATTACTTGCCAAAGAAATTAGGTTAGATTGTCCAGAGTATATCTAGTGTAGATAATTTCTTACCTTTATAAGACATTTTTAATTTGTTTACCATGAAAAAATATGCCAAAGAAGATATCAAAGTAGTTTGGGAGCCCGAAAAATGTATACACTCTGCTATTTGCGCAAAAGGTTTAGCCGAAGTTTTTAAGCCTAGGGTAAAACCTTGGATTCAAACAGAAAATGCTACAAAAGAGGCCATTATCGCGCAAGTAAAACAATGTCCCTCAGGTGCTTTGTCTATTGAGCAAAATGTTTAAACAACCATGGGCAACACATAATAATACACAGCTATAAAGTGGCAAATACTTGCTATCAATACAAAGACATGAAAAATAGCATGGGTGTATTTTATCTTTTTAAATCCGTACAAAATTGCACCTACTGTATAAAAAAGTCCGCCTGTAAAAAGCCAAATTAAGCCTTCCTTGGTAAAATATTCTATCAATGGACGGATGGCAAAAACAATAAGCCAACCCATCATAATATAAGCGGCGGTAGAAATTTTAATATATTTTCCTGTAAAAAATAGTTTTAAAATAATACCTATCATTGCCAAGCCCCAAGCAATACCAAAAATGGTCCAACCTAAAGTACCTTTAAGTACCACCAATGTAAATGGGGTATAAGTGCCGACTATTAAAAAATAAATAGCTGCGTGGTCAAATATTTTATATCTCTTTCTTTTTTCTGGGTTTCTTTCCTTATGATAAATCGTTGATGCCGTGTACAGTACTATCAAACTAATGCCATATACTACAAAAGGAAAAATTTTTGAAAAGCCAGCCAAGCTCCAAGCCTTAGCTACTAACATTACTGTTCCTAAAATGCTTAATACCAACCCAATAGCATGTGAAATCACATTTATTTTTTCTTCTTTAGGGTCGTAAAAGGTAATTTTATGCATAAGTTTATTATTCTGTGATGGAAGGAATTATTGGCGCACCACAACTCTCCATATAGGAAAAATCGTTTTCTAAACTTTTTAAAAGCACTTGATAAGTTTCATTTTTAAGGCTATTTCTATCGGCCATAGTTTTGTTTTTGGTGTGGATAAACGAGTGAATTTTGACTCTTAATTTTCCAGGTGCTCCACTAAAAAAAGTATAAGAAAATCGTTTTTTACAATCAAAAAAAGAAATGGGAACTATGGGTATTTGGTGTTCAATTGCCAAACGGAAGGTGCCATTTTGAAAATTATCGAGAACCACACTTTCATCATCAGGAACTTTACCTTCTGGAAAAATACAAACGCTTAAATTCTTTTTTAATTTTTGTTCTGCCGCTTCAAAAACAGCTACACGACTTTGCTTGTCTTCTCTATCTACCAAAATACAGGTGCGTTTATAGATATGCCCAAAAATAGGAATTTTTGCCAATTCTTTTTTTCCAATAAAAACAAAAGGTGTTTTGGTTATGGCCAACATCAACATAATATCAATCATCGAAGTGTGATTTGGGCAAAATAAATAGCTCTTATTTTTTTCTAAACGCTCTTCAGCGTTTATTGCTACGGCAAAGCCCATTACAAAAAGTAAGGTTTTTCCCCAATAATGGGCAATTTTAAAAAATAAGGGATACCGATTTTCATTGTAAATAACTATTACCAAAACGGGTAATAGAATTAAGATGGAGGCTAAAAACCAGGTATAAAACCATAACCGCCAAAATATGTAGAAAATAGATTTTAAAATTACCATACCATCAAAAGTATACATTTAACATGACAATAAAACTTTGTATTAAGTAATGATATTTGGTATATTAAATAAAAATAGTTTAACTTTAATCATTATTAACAACTTAATCTTATTTTTTATGAATTTTTTATATTTTATTATTATTGGTGCAATTGCTGGATGGCTTGCAGGAAATATTATGAAAGGTGGTGGATTTGGACTGCTTATTAATATCATTTTAGGTATAGTTGGTGGAGCTGTAGGAGGTTGGATTTTTGGTGTTTTAGGTTTGAGTTCTGGTGATGGACTTATTGGTTCTTTGGTTACTTCGGTAGTCGGTGCTGTAGCATTACTTTTTGTTGCAGGGCTTTTTAAGAAATAACCCAAAAACAAATCTTTGAAAGGCGGTTTATCCGCTTTTTTTTATGTTTTATCTTTCCGTTTAACGGAATTAATTATTTTTGCTCTTCAATAATCACAACAAGAAAATGTCGAGAATTTTAACTGGAGTACAGAGTACAGGAACACCACATTTAGGAAATTTATTGGGAGCAATCCTTCCTGCAATAGCCATGTCGGATAAAGCAAAAGAAGAGTCTTTTTTATTTATTGCAGATATGCATTCTTTAACGCAAATTAAAGATGCAAATACTTTAAAGCAAAATACATATAGTGTTGCAGCAACTTGGTTGGCCTGCGGTTTAGATGTAGAGAAAGTAGTGTTTTACCGCCAAAGTGATGTGCCGCAAGTAACTGAGTTGACATGGTATTTAAGCTGTTTTTTCCCCTATCAACGTCTCACCTTAGCACATAGTTTTAAAGACAAATCGGATAGGTTAGAAGATGTAAATGCAGGACTTTTTATGTACCCCATGTTAATGGCAGCAGATATTTTAGCTTATGATGCAGATATTGTTCCTGTTGGAAAAGATCAATTGCAACATTTAGAAATTACACGTGATGTTGCCAATAGGTTTAACCATCAAATGGGAGATACTTTGGTTCCGCCAGAAGCGAAAATACAAGAAGGAAGCATGTACGTACCTGGAACGGATGGCGCTAAAATGAGTAAGTCTAAAGGGAATATTATAGATATTTTTCTGACAGAAAAAAAACTACGAAAGCAAATCATGAAAATCCAAACCGATTCTACCCCCTTAGAAGCACCTAAAAATCCAGATACCTGTAATTTGTTTGGACTGTATCAATTGGTTGCCACTAAAGAGCAAACAGAAGAGTTAAGAACAAAGTATTTGGCAGGTAACTACGGTTATGGCCATGCCAAACAAGCATTTTATGAGCTCATTTTAGAGCGATTTGTAAAAGAAAGAACACAATACCAATATTATATGGATAATGTATCTGAAATTGATAAGGCCTTAGCAATAGGGGCTCAAAAAGCGGCAAAAGTAGCCGATGGAGTTATCCATAGAGTTCGAGAGAAATTAGGCTATTAAAAAAGTAGAAACATGAAATTTAGATGGGTTATTTTATTGGTTTTATTAAGTCACTTGGCTTGGTCGCAAACTAAAGAAGTAAATAACAATATAATTAAGGTGTTAAGTTTTAATATTTTACATGGTGCCACCACCCAAGGAAATTTTGATTTGGATGTGTTGGCCAAGGTAATTAAAGATGCAAATCCAGACTTTGTAGCCTTACAAGAAGTGGATTTTAAAACCAATCGCGCCAAAAAATATGATTTGGTAACTGAATTAGGTTGGAGAACCAAAATGTCGCCTCTTTTTGCAAGAGCTATGTATTTTGATGGAGGGGAATATGGCGAGGGTGTTTTAACCAAATACTCGATGGTTAAAAGTAAAAATTTTGCTTTGCCCTACACCCAAGGAAATGAACCCAGAGCAGCCTTACAAACCATAGTAGCATTACCAACCAAAGATACTATTGCGTTTATAGGTACGCATTTAGACCATTTAGAAGATCCTAAAGATAGAATATCTCAAGCTAAAAAGTTGAATGAGATTGGACATAAAAGTGTATATCCTACCATATTGGCAGGAGATTTAAATGATGTACCCCAAAGCGATGCAATTTCTATTTTAGAACAATTTTGGACAAGTGCTTACAACAAATCTAAACCAAAGGCTACTTACCCTTCTACCCAACCAAATAGCAAGATTGACTACGTAATGTATTATCCCAAAAATCGTTGGAAGGTATTAAAACGTGAAGTGATTTGTGATACCATTGCCTCTGATCATTGTGCTTATTTGGTAACTTTAGAATTATTGGCTAAGTAAATCTTTTTGATTTAATTGAGTTGTTTAGAATTAATTGTTCTTAATAGCTACAATAATTAGTGATGTTATTAAAACAAATATGTTATAAAATGGAATAAGGATAAATAAAAATAGCGACAATTTAATGTCGCTATTTTATAGGCACTTTAAAATAGTAGCGGTAATAAATTACCCTATTTTTAAGGGAATTTTTCTATTTAAACACCTCCTTTGAGTGCAGTTTGCCATTTTTCAAGCTCTTCCCATTGCCCTTCATCAGCAAGTCTGGCTTGGGCAGACCAAGTTAATGGACGATGCGCCGAAAATGCAGGACCACCATCTAACAATACTTTTTGTAACTCTGCATTAGATGTTAATGCCAACTGATGATAGTTGTATATACCATCCTTGTTTAAAAGCGCTTCAATTTTCTCACCAATTCCTTCAATTTTGGTAAGGTCTTCTTTATAGTTATTCGGCTTTTCTTCTGTTACCTTTGTGCCACCAAATAATTGGTGTAATAACCATCCTAAAATTAAACCTAATAGAAATGCGGCTAATAGCCAAAGGAACCATGGCCAAAATAAATCTGAGCCATCACATGCCGTGGTGTTTATTTGTAAAAATTTCATAATATAAAAGTTTGTTTAGTTTTTGTCTATAATTTTAATTTCAACCCGTCTGTTTTTTCTTTTTCCATCTGGGCTAGTATTATCAGCCATTGGGCTTGATTTTCCTTTAGAATCAACTTGAATTTGAGACTCATCCACACCTAATTCGGTTAAATGAGATTTAAACTCATTGGCTCTTTTTAAACCTAGCTCTAAATTGTATTCATCTGTTCCATCAGAATCGGTATGACCAGTAATGATAATATTATCTTTAGAGTCTTTTAAAAATTGAGCCAATTCAGCAAAATAAGCATCTATATTGGCTTTTTTTACTTCATGGTCACTATCATAATGGTAAAATACAACCGTTTTGTCTAGGTGTTCCATAATTTCACTACTTCTTGTAACCCATTTAAATCTTGATTCATGCATGAGATTTTTTTTCGTCTCTTCACAATCACCAGCTTTTCGAGCATCAATTTCTATTTGATCCAAACTAACTTCTGGTTGAAATAGTGCGGCTACTTTTTTGGCTCTTTCTATACCAAGGCTTTCTGCCTCACCATTAAAATAAGGGCCAACTATAAGTAGTTTTTTGTTGGGTGTTTTAAGCGCAACAATTTCAGATTTTTTTTCTACCCATAAATCGTTCGTAATAGGTTCGTTTGAAGCACAGTCAAAAATAAGAGGACCATACTGAGCGGTAATAATTTCTTCCTTCTCGCAACAAGCAATATTGCTTTTATACCAGCCCCAACTTAGCCAGGCCAATAGCAAAAAGAGAAGAAAAATGATAAAAGCTAAGATCTTTTTCATTTTTTAAAATTTAAGGTTAATAGTTAATTAAAGGGAAATATACTAAATTATTTATTAAAATTACAAATTACTTAATCGTTGTAATTAATAATTGCATACTTTTCTAATCAAAAGGAAAGTAATTTAAAATGGCAATTTTTGTATAATAAGCACTAGATCTTTAATTGAATATTTTAGATTTTTATGGGGCTGGGTTCGGTTGTAACTCATGTAATGCATCAATTTTTTGTAAGGTTTCTGCACTCAAATCAAAGTCGATGCTACTGATGTTTTCTTTTAGTTGATTTAAATTGGTAGCACCAATAATATTACTAGTAACAAATGGTCTTTGATTTACAAATGCCAAACTCAATTGTGCTAAAGACATATTGAGGTCTTGCGCTAATTCATAATATTTTTTGGTTAAAAATTCTGATTGTGGGTTGCTATACCTAGCATATTGAGGAAATAATTTTAAACGAGAGTTTTCTGGTACTTTACCATCCAAATATTTTCCGCTTAAAACACCAAATGCTAGTGGTGAATAAGCTAGCAATCCAACATTTTCTCTTAAGCCAACTTCCGATAAATTTATTTCATAAGTTCTGTTTAGAAGAGAGTAGGGGTTTTGAATGGTCTTGCAACGCGTAAGTTTATGCTGATTACTTTCAGAAAGATGACGCATTACCCCCCAAGATGTTTCGTTGGAAAGTCCGTAATGACGAATTTTTCCTGCTTTTACCAATCCATCTAAAGTATGTACCACTTCAAGTATATTATCTTCCCATTCTTCCTTTAAATCATGGTTAAAATTTCTTTGTCCAAAATAGTTTGCATTTCTATCTGGCCAATGCAATTGATATAAATCTAAATAATCAGTTTGTAATCTTTGCAAACTTTTTTCTAAAGCATCATGAATAACGGATTTTGAAAAACCCAAATTATCACGTAAATAGGTAAAATATGGATTTGGACCAGTTATTTTACTCGCAATTACAAAGTCCTCTCTTTTTTGATGTGTTAGCCAAGTACCAATAAACTGCTCTGTTTTTCCTTGAGTTTCTGCCTTGCCAGGAACTGGGTACATCTCGGCGGTATCTATAAAATTGACGCCTTGGCTTACCGCATAATTGAGTTGTTCATGCGCTTCGGTTTCGGTGTTTTGTTGTCCGAAAGTCATAGTACCTAAACAAATTTTACTAACTTTTATAGTTGTATTGGGAATTGTAGTGTATTTCATAAAGCGTATTTTAAAATGTTGTATGCAACATTAGCGTGTAAAATAGAAACAATGCTTTTAAAGCAAAAAGAAAAGATTCTCACAAAAGTGAAAATCTTTTTTAGTATTATTTTAAAATGGCTTCAATACCAGGTAAAGATTTACCTTCTAACATTTCTAACATGGCACCGCCACCTGTAGAAATATAGCTCATTTTATCAGCCAATTTAAATTGTTTAACAGCAGCTACAGAATCACCGCCACCTACTAGTGAAAAAGCACCATCTGCGGTAGCATCTGCAATTGCATTACCTATTTCAATAGTTCCTTTACGGAATTTTTCCATTTCAAACACCCCAACAGGGCCATTCCAAAGTATGGTTTTTGACTCTGCAATTATAAAAGAAAATCCAACATTGGTTTTTGGACCAGCATCTAAACCTTGCCAACCATCTGGAATATCATTCGCAGGAAATATTTGGGTATTTGCGGTTTCGCTAAAAGCATCCGCAGCAATGACATCTATTGGTAAATGAATTCGTGTATTTTTTTGTTTTGCCAAGTTTAAAATATCTTGTGCAACTTGTAATTTATCATCTTCAACAATAGAATCTCCAATTTTACAAGTTGCA
>JAUIAA010000251.1 GCA_030425715.1 Bacteroidia bacterium
ATTTTAGGAACCTATCACAAGGCAGAAAAAAAGCAGGTAGAACTAGCTATTTCTACTGCATTAGCAGCAAGAACCGAATGGGCAAATACCTCATGGGAGCACAGAGCTTCTATTTTTATCAAGGCAGCTGAATTATTGGCAGGACCTTTTCGCGCAAAAATGAATGCGGCAACTATGTTAGCACAATCTAAAAATGTAATGCAAGCAGAAATTGATGCAGCTTGTGAACTGATTGATTTTTTAAGGTTTAATGCTGAGTTTATGACGCAAATCTATTCAGACCAACCTATTTCTTCTCCAGGTATTTGGAATAGAATGGAATATCGTCCGCTGGAAGGCTTTGTATATGCTGTTACTCCGTTTAACTTTACAGCAATTGCTGCTAATCTTCCTGCTTCTGCAGCTATGATGGGTAATGTGGTAGTTTGGAAACCTTCTAACAATCAAATTTATTCTGCAAAAGTAATTGTTGATTTATTTAAGGCAGCAGGTTTACCCGATGGAGTTATCAATGTAGTTTATGGAAATCCAGCTATGATTTCGGATACTGTTTTGAGCAGCCCAGATTTTAATGGAATTCACTTTACAGGATCTACACAGGTATTCAATAGTTTATGGAAACAGATTGGTGACAACATCAATACTTACAAAACCTACCCTAGAATTGTAGGGGAAACTGGTGGTAAAGATTTTATTTGGATGCATCCTAGTGCAGATGCAGATGAAGTTGCAACTGCAATTATTCGTGGTGCTTTTGAATACCAAGGTCAAAAATGTTCAGCTGCCTCAAGAGCTTATATACCTTCTAACCAATGGGATGCTGTTAGAACCCATTTAGAAAAAGAAATTGCATCCATTAAAATGGGTGCAACCAATGACCCTACTAATTTTATGAATGCAGTAATTAATGAAAGTTCATATGATAAAATAACGAGCTATATTAATCAGGCGAAAGCAGATAAAAATGCGGAAGTAATTATTGGTGGCGGACATGATAAAACGAAAGGCTACTTTATTGAGCCAACGGTAATTTTAACAACCGATCCTAAATACAAAACCATGTGTACCGAATTGTTCGGCCCAGTAATCACTATTTATGTTTATGAAGAAAAACAATGGAAAGAAATTCTTACCGAAGTAGATAGTTCAGAGTACGCTTTAACTGGAGCAATTTTTAGTAAAGATAGATATGCAATTGAATATGCTTGTAAAGCTTTAGAAAATGCTGCGGGTAATTTTTATATCAACGATAAACCTACTGGTGCTGTTGTTGGTCAACAACCTTTTGGAGGTGCTAGAGGTTCAGGAACAAATGATAAAGCAGGTTCTGTATGGAACTTACTTCGTTGGGTTTCTAACAGAACCATAAAAGAAACTTTTGTGCCACCAACGGATTATAGATATCCATTTTTAGGGGAATCATAAAAGTTTAAGGATTGCTAAAAGCTCGAAATTTTGAAATTTCGAGCTTTTTTTTACAATGAATCACTTTTTCTATATAATATTATCTGATTTTAATTTGGGTCAAGTCAGCCTTGCAAAGGCTAATCTATCTTATCCATTTAAAAACGGGTAATCTGTATAACCCCTGGCGGTTCCGCCTCCAAACAAGGTATGGGTATCACTAATTTCATTCGTTTTGGCGTTTTGCTTTACTCGCTCTGGATAATCAGGATTGGTTAAAAATTTTCTTCCAAAACCAATTAAGTCAACTAAATCTTTTTCCAACAATGCCTCACCCTGCTTAGGGGTCTTATTACCGGTAGCAATAATGGTGTTAGTGAAATTTTTTCGCAATTCAACCCTAAAGTTATCGGGAATTTCAGGGGCATCATCCCAATCGGCCTCGCACAAATGAATGTAGGTCACTCCAATTTTTTCCAAGGCTTTTGCAGCAAGCATAATCGTATCCAATATTTCTGGGTCTGCCATATCCTTAAAACTAATAAATGGAGATAAACGAACTCCAACATTTTCTTTCCCAACAGCGTCAACTACAGCCTGGGTAATTTCAATAAGCAATCGAATTCTATTTTCTTTACTACCTCCGTATTTATCATTGCGTTTATTGGCATTGCTGCGTAAAAATTGGTCGATGAGATAACCATTGGCTCCGTGAATTTCAACTCCATCAAAACCAGCTTCCATAGCGTTTTTAGCTCCATGGGCAAATTCACTAATAACTTGGTCAATGTCCGTTTGTGTCATTTCGCGAGGTTCTTCAACAGGTACAAAAGTGGCATCGCCATTGGGTGCTCCATCAAAAATATAAACGTTGGTTTCTTTGGCGATAATAGCAGAAGGGGCAATGGGTTGTAATCCGTTTACTTTGGAAGAACTCACACGACCCACGTGCCATAATTGTAAAAAAATGTTGCTTCCTTTTTGATGTACAGCATCGGTGGTTAATTTCCAACCTTCTATTTGTTCTGGGGTGTAAATTCCCGGAGTTTTGGCATAGCCTTTTCCCTGCAAAGAAACTTGCGTGGCTTCGGTAATTATAATTCCGGCAGAGGCTCGTTGTCCATAGTACTCCGCCATCAATTTATTGGGAACATCGCCAGGTTGTGAGGCTCTGGAACGGGTCATTGGAGCCATTAAAAAACGGTTTTCCAATGTTTTTCCGTTTATATTGTAGGGTTCATATAATTTTGTATAGTTCATTTTATCCTTCTTTTTTAAATTCTACAGTTGTAAAAACCAATGTAGTTTTACCAATATTTTCTAAATTATGAATAAAGAAATTATCTTCGCTTAAATCGTTGAAATATTTAATATCATTGGCTTGGTATTCCATTTCTTTTACACTGCCATCGCTATAATAAGAGCGTGATTTTCCCGCATTGATGGCAGTATAAAAATAAGGTTTGTTGTGTTTATGAAAAGGCAAGGCTGCTCCTTTTGGTAGGAAAATGCTCCATACTTTGAAGTTTTCGTTTTCCAAAATCAATTTTTCTCCAACTTGAATATTGTTTTGTTGGTTTTTCAGAGATGCTTTTAATTCTTCTGTCCAACCCGAAGACCAGTTGCCTACCTTATTTATATCAATGATTTTCATTTTATTGATTGTATTCTTTTTCCGAATTGTCAATCGGTGTGTTTGGGTTGTCTTTTACCATTTTGGCAATTTCATCTTTACGCATAAATACCACACCTTCATGTTGTTTGGCATATTGGATAAATTGGTCAACCACGTTAACGATACTTGGTGCTCCGCCAATTCTATCGTGAAGGCTTACACTCATCATACGTCTTTGCGTGGCACCTTCTGCATATAATTGGTCAAACTCAGCTTTCAGTTGTGCCAAAAACTGATCGGGGCTCCAATGCTTTCCTTCAATGTTTACAATATCATTGTTGCGCAAAGTATATGGCATTACCACGAATTTCTTGCCTCTAACCATTGTTACAAAGGGCTCATCACGGCTCAAATCATCAATGTGATACAAAAAATCAAGGTCTTGCAACACTTTTAAAGTGTTTGGTCCTCTACGCAACCAATTGGCGTTGTAACCTCTTCCGCGTTGCCCGGTAATGGCTTCCA
>JAUIAA010000004.1 GCA_030425715.1 Bacteroidia bacterium
ATTTCTATCTGAAGACAAATCCAAATGGATTGAACCTATCTGGAATGGCAAAAAAGGTCTTTTCCCTGGAGATGGTTTATACTACTTTGTATCATTGGCAATTAGTATTATTTTATTTGAAGGTGGACTTACGCTCAAACGTGATGAAATTAGAAATGTAGGGCCTGTTATTACCAAGTTGATAACATTAGGGTCAGCCATTACCTTCTTCGGCGCAGCAATTGCTGCGCACTATGTATTTTATTTAAGCTGGGAAGTTAGCTTTTTGTTTTCAGCACTCATTATAGTTACCGGACCTACGGTAATTACACCTATTTTGAGAAATATTCCGTTGAAGAAAGATGTATCTGCAGTTTTAAAGTGGGAAGGCATTTTAATTGACCCAATTGGAGCCTTGGTGGCGGTTTTGGTTTTTGAATTTATAAGTGTTGGAGGAGATGCAGGTTTTACTGGAACAGCTTTATTAGAATTCTTAAAAATCATTTTATTCGGAACTACTTTTGGGTTCACCTTTGCGCATGCTTTAATTTTCGTTATTAATAGAAAGTGGGTGCCACATTACTTATTAAATGTAGTGTCATTATCTACTGTTTTATTGGTATTTGTAGAATCTGAAATTTTTGCGCACGAATCAGGCTTACTTGCGGTGGTTGTTATGGGAATGGTTTTAGGTAACGGCAAGCTCAAAAACATTGACGAAATTCTCTACTTTAAAGAATCTTTAAGTGTATTACTCATATCTATCCTATTTATTTTACTTGCTGCCAATATCAATATTGAAGATATGATGCTGTTATATACTTGGAAAACAGCAGTTCTTTTTGCTGCGGTTGTGTTTTTAGTAAGACCCTTAGCTGTGTTTTTAAGCTCCATGGGGTCCAATTTAAAAATTAACGAAAAAGTCTTTATCAGTTGGGTAGGACCTAGAGGTATCGTAGCAGCAGGTATAGCATCACTCTTTGGTAGTAAGCTTATGAAACAAGGTGTGCCAGGGGCAGAATATATAACGCCATTGGTGTTTATGATTGTATTGGGAACCGTTTTATTAAATGCTACTACAGCGCGGTTATTTGCCAGATTGGTAGGAGTATTCTTAAAAAAATCTGAAGGTATTTTAATTATTGGAGCCTCAAAAGTTTCGAGACTATTAGGGCATTATTTAGAAACCAATAATAGGCATGTAGTACTTGTGGATAGCAACCAAAAAAATATTGAAAAAGCAAAAGAACTAGGTTTAGAAGCTTTTACCGCAGACATCTATTCCGATTCTTTAATGGATAATATTGAGTTAAACGATATTGGCTTTTTAATGGCCTTAACGGGTAATTCTGATATTAATAAGTTTGCCATTAATAAGTTTAGTAAACAGTTTGGAGAAAACGGATCGTTTAGGTTGGTGACCAGTGAAGAAATGATGGATGATACAAACAACCCTAAAGAAGGATTGTTTTCGCATATAAACGATTATAATTCTTTATCCGAATTAACTAAAAGGCATCCTTCCATACAAGAAATAGATTTGGAGGACCATACACATTATAAAAAGTTAATCACCATTTCCAACAAAAACGAAAACATGATTCCTTTGTTTTTAAAGGATAACAATGGTATACTGCATATTATATCTTCAAATAATTTAGATACACAAAACATTGAAAAAGGATACCAGCTTGTATATTTAGGTAAACCTCTAGACGTAGAAAAATTACCATCAACTGAAATCATAGGGTCTAATGAGGGCTGATATTATGATTTTACCAACTGTACTTTGACTTTTAAATTAAAAAAACAGTAATGCTTTAGAGTGGTTTAAACCATTTTAAAGAACTAATGTTTACATCTTATTTATTATTTCGCAAATAATTGTGCTTCTATAAATTTTATCAATGGCGAAAATATTATAGCCAAAATCAATACAAAAGATAATAGTGTAAAAGCAATACCAATTATCGAGGCCTTATGAATTGAACGCCGGGTGACTAAGTCGTAACTTATTGGGATAACTATCCAGCTGCTAATCATGGCAAGAACTACAATACCATCAGACCAGTTAAAAACAAATCCTAAACGCATGAAAGCTGGACCTAAAAGGTTGATGCAGGCAATAAGCATAAAGCGTTTATGCATCTCAATATTTCCTTTCTTAGCCGCCCATATACTACCAATAAACAGAACAGAAAAGGCTAGAACATCACGTGATTCTCCTACAAACCTTACAGCGCTACCAAATAAGTAAGTAAGATATATTGCTTGAATAGTAATAACAAAAACAAGCAGCAGACCCAAATTGACATTTTTTCGATGCCTTTCCATTCTACCAAGAAGAACAAGCCTTGATTGTAAGACAAAAAGAAATAACCAACTCATTACTAGAGAAATATGTACTATAACCAAAGGCTTAACATAACGTTGAATACGATATGGTTGTACAATAGCTGCAGAACCAAAGGCTAGGATAACAAAAATCAATACACCAATACCAGTATACCAAATAAATTTTGATTTTTTATTTTTCATCTGTTTAAAAACTACTTCGTAGTAAAGTATCGAATATAATAAATTTTAAATAAAATTACATTGCACCTCTAAGAATGTCAAGCGTTTATCTTAGTAGATTCATTTTTTAACCATTTATTTAATTTTATGTCTACTCATCCTAGAGTTTTGTATACCATATAATGAAGTAAAAAACCTGCTAAAGAAAAGTTAAATCAATTGCCTTAGAATCTCCACAAAACGATAAACATCCGTAAAATTATTATACAAAGGTACGGGAGCTATTCTTATTACATCTGGTTCGCGCCAATCGCCAATCACGCCTTTTGCCCTTATCTTATCAAATAAAGTTTTATTGCTGTTTTTTACCCGTATAGATAGCTGGGAACCTCTTTCTTCGGGATTTTTTGGGGTAATAATCTCAATTAGATCTGTTTTTATCTCGCTCAATAGAAACTCTAAAAATCCTGTTAACTTTTTTGCTTTTACTTGTAGCTTATCAAAACCAGCTGCTTCAAAAATATCCAACGATGCTTTTAAGCCAGCCATAGAAAAAATTGATCCGTTACTCATTTGCCAACCCTGTGCACCTTCCATTGGCACAAAGGTATCTTTCATTAAAAACCTAGTAGCTCTATCATAACCCCACCAACCGGTAAAACGAGGTAAATCTTTTTCAAAATTATTTTCATGTACAAATACACCGCCTACACCTCCAGGACCAGAATTCATATACTTATAGGTACACCAAACAGCAAAATCTACCTGCCAATTATGCAATTGCAATGGTAAATTTCCTGCACCATGTGCCAAATCAAAACCAACTACAGCACCCTGTTCATGACCAACTTTAGTAATACTTTCCATATCATAAGCCTGACCCGTATAATAATTCAATCCACCCATTATAATTAGTGCTATTTCCGCTCCATTTTCTTTAATGGTATTCAAAATATCCTCTGTTCGGAGCGTATCTTCTCCCTTTCGGGGAAATAATTCTATCAAAGCATCATCTACCTCAAACCCGTGAAAATTAATTTGAGACTTTATAGCATATTGATCCGATGGGAAAGCACCAGCCTCTATCACGATTTTATAGCGAGTTTTTGTAGGGCGGTAAAAAGATACCATCAATAAATTTAAATTTACGGTTAAGGTATTCATGGCCACTACTTCTTTGGGTTTTGCACCAACAATTTTTGCCATTTTATTACCTAAAGCATCATGGTAATACATCCATGGGTTTGCACCGTCAAAATGCCCTTCAACCGCCAAGTTTTTCCAAGCTTGTAGTACTTCTTCGGTAGTATCTTTGGCAGTTTTGGGTTGTAATCCCAAAGAATTTCCACAAAAGTAAATGATATCACTACCATCGGTATGTTTTGGAAAATGAAATTTATTTCGAAATTCTTTTAAAATATCTTCTTTGTCTAATTTTTCGGCAAAAGCCTTAGTGTTTTCAAAATTCATGGTTAAACTTTTTCTTTTACAGGAAATAATATTGGGCGACTTGGTGCTGCATCACTTATAAATGGAGCAATTTGTAGATTTAACAAATAGCAACCATCGTCCACCTCATTAGGTACAAAAATCATTTCTGTTATGGTTTTATGCTTTTGGGTATTGGTGTTTATTTCATAACTTCCTTGTTTTACTTGCCAAAATTTATGGTGATTTGTCAACTTCCCTTCGTCGTAAATTCTATCCACTGAAGGGATATCTACCAACAGATGGTTTATATTCAATTCATTAAAAAATGCTATCGCCTCTAAACTAAAATAAGGCGGAATTTCTTTGTTGTAATCCTTAGTTTGTTTGTCATTTAAATTGGGAATGGTTCTTACAACCAACGCTTTTAAAAAACTAACATCAATTCCTTTTAGTGCATCAACAATTATCGTTTTTGTAATAATTCGATCTACTTTAATTACTTTGGGAGTTAGGGAGATTAATGTAGCTGGTGTTATCACATCCTTTAATTCATCGTGTATTGCAATTCTATCCTTAGTTATATGTCCAACACATTCCGTATGTGTTCCGTTACAATGCGGAACCATAGTAAGTTGATCAAAATTACAAGCATCGCCGTTTCTTATGTCTCCAATTGGCTCACTTGATGCTAAGGTCACTCCATAATTCAATGGCTGGCTTTTATTAAAATTTAGAGGAATAGCAATATCGTGATACACATCGGTATTCCATTGATAATCCTTTTCACCTATTTTACAACAAAATTCCATTAAGACTTGTTAGAGAAATTAAAATTCAACTTCTTTTTCAAACTTTCTGGCATTTCTGGCAATTCGGATCTTGGAATTAATAAAGTGGATATATTGTGTAGGTCGTAAAAAATACGGTGCTTATCCGCGGTCTTTTTTAAATAGTCAAAACCTGAAGAACCTCCAGTTCCAATTTTTTGTCCTAAAGTTCTCAATACCATTTGCGCATGTCTATTTCTCCATGATGTCAATAACTCATCTATATCAATTAATTTTTGCAAGAATAAAAATGGTTGTCGTAAAATGGGTTCATCTCTATACAAATTAATCAACAATGCACTAATGGTAGCTTTGTATGATAATTTTAATTCACCGTTGGCAACTTTTTGGTTGTGTAAATCTTCATCAAAAACTGTTTGAAAATACTTATTCGTTTCAGTCAGCATCCCTAAACGAAAATGCTTTTCTTGCGCTGTAATATAATCTGCTCCGTTAATAGCTTCTTGCTCAATGGTAATCATTTTATCTACTGCCTTTCTATATTCTGTTAAAAAATCAAATTTTTCAAATTTTAAAAATGGAATTCTTTCCAACCACTTTTCTACCAAACCAAACATAGAATCTCCTGCTTCAATTTGGTGTAAAATATCTTGTTCTTCTTGTGAAAAAACACCAGAATAAGCACATTGGGTATACGAAATTCTATTTTCTCTTTTCAATCCTAAGGAAACTTCTAACTGACGAAATTGGAAACTTTGAAAGCCAGATGCTGGTAATAAATAATTTCTAAAATCTAGAAAATCTAACGGAGTCATCGTTTCAATAATATCAATTTGATCAACCAATATTTTTTGAATTTTGGCAATCCTATCCAATCGTGAAATGGCTATTCCAATTTTCTTTTCTTCTACAATTTCAGGTTTGAAAATATCCATCACCGAATTTAAATCATGTATAATTTCTTTAAACCAGAGCTCATAAACCTGATGCACAATAATAAACAACATTTCATCGTGTGCAGGTTTTTCAAACTCTTCGCTCCTCAGTTTTTGCGCATCGAGTATTTTATTTAATTGCAAGTATTTATCGTAATGTATTGATGAAAGTTCTTTATCCATGATTGCTTATTTCAAATTAAATTGCTTGTTTGATTGGGATTTGTATTTCAAAGGAAGGTGTACCACTTTTTTTGTTTTGAAAAAATCTTCTTCAAAATAATTACTTAAATTATATAGGCTTGCGCTTGAAAAGTTTTGCAACTCCTCGGTTAGATCTCCTCCTTTTAAATACAAAATGCCGTTTTTTAAGTCGTGTTTTTGTTTTTTGGTAATTTTATTATTGGTCCATTTTTTAAAATCATCCATTTTGGTTACTGCTCTACTAACAATAAAATCAAATTCGCCTTTTACTTTTTCAGCTCTAATATGTTCTGCCTTTACATTTTTTAAACCCAAACTATTTGCAACTTCTTGTACCACTTTTATCTTTTTCCCAATAGAATCTACCAAGTAAAAATTACTTTCAGGAAAAAGAATTGCCAATGGTATACCTGGGAAACCTCCGCCAGTGCCAATATCTAAAATTTGAGCCGTAGGTTTTAACTCTTGTACCTTTGCTATTCCTAAAGAATGGAGCACATGTTTTATATATAACTCGTCAATATCCTTACGGGAAATCACATTAATTTGTGCATTCCAATTTTTATACAATTCTTCTAGTTTGGCAAATTGAGCGACTTGTTCCTTGCTTAAATTTTTAAAATACTTTAATAAAATATCCATTAAATTATCAAATTTTCAACAAAAATACAATTAAAAACTATATGACTAATTTAACATTTATATATCGGTTGCATTTAAAAAATAGGTAGATTTGCAATATTAATTGGTCTTTAAAAACCACAAAATAAGTATTGCATGCAGTCTATTAAATTTATCACTAGAGATAAAACAAATTTTTTCAAAACCTTAAATAAAAAAGTAAATAAATACTTCAAAGATAATGATATAAAAAAAACTGGAAACTGGAAATTGTACACCAAAGCAATTATTATGTTTGCCATTTTTATCATACCATTGGTACTTTTGTTAACAATTGACATGCCACATTGGGCTAGATTATTATTAACTGTGTTAATTGGTATTGGCATGGCTGGAGTAGGTATGAATGTTATGCATGATGCCAATCACGAATCTTTTTCTAGCAAAAAATGGGTAAATAAATTAATGGGAAGTAGTATTTATATACTCGCTGGAAATGTATACAATTGGAAAGTACAACACAATGTTTTACACCATACCTATACCAATATTCACGGTATGGATGAAGATATTGATGCTGGTAGAATTATTCGTTTTTCTAAACATGCGAAATGGATGAAAATTCATAAGTTTCAAAAATTTTATTCCATTTTTCTTTACGGATTATTAACCATCAACTGGGCAATTACTACTGATTTTAAACAGATGCACAGTTACTTAAAAAGAAAACTTTCGTATGGAAAATTTCCAAATCCAAAAACGGAATGGTCTATTTTAATAATTACTAAAATTTTATATTATGCCATTTGGATTGTTTTACCTATTACTGTTATGAATGTAACTTGGTGGCAAGTGTTAATTGGCTTTTTTGTAATGCACTATACTGCGGGTATGATTTTAAGTGTGGTATTTCAATTGGCACATGTGGTTCCTAATACAGATATGCCTAAGCCCGATAAAGATGGTAATATGAAGCACACTTGGGCAATTCACCAACTATATACCACTTCTAATTTTGCCATTGACAATAAGTTGGTTAATTTTTATACTGGTGGATTAAACCATCAAGTGGAGCATCATATTTTTCCACATATTTCTCATATTCATTATAAGAAGATATCAGAAATTGTTCGCGAAACCGCTAAAGAATTTAATTTACCCTACAACGAGTACAAAACTATGATGGGTGCTTTTGTTGAGCATTTTAAGCAACTAAGTCATTTAGGAAAACACCACCACCACGAATTAGCGTAACATAAATATTTAACCAAACATTTTTTAGGAATACCATGTCAAATCAATTATCAGACAGGATTAACAACTTGCCTACATCGCAAACATTAGCAATGGCAGCAAAGGCAAGAGAATTAAAAACACAAGGAAAAGATATTATTAGTTTAAGTCTAGGCGAACCAGATTTCAATACTCCTGATTTTATTAAGGATGCTGCTATTGAAGCAATTCAAGAAAATTACAATGCCTATACACCTGTAAATGGCTATTTAGAATTACGAGAAGCAATTTGCCGAAAATTTAAACGCGATAATAATATCCATTACAATCCAGAGCAAATTGTAGTTTCTACCGGTGCAA
Organism: Bacteroidia bacterium; assembly: GCA_030425715.1. Taxonomy (GTDB): domain Bacteria; phylum Bacteroidota; class Bacteroidia; order Flavobacteriales; family Flavobacteriaceae; genus Lutimonas. The sequence continues at coordinate 8,069 of JAUIAA010000004.1, forward strand.
AACAATCTATTGCCAATGTAGCAATGGTATTGTTAAACCCAGGTGATGAAGTATTATTACCTGCACCGTATTGGGTTAGTTATTCGGCAATAGCAACTTTGGCGGAGGCTAAATTTGTTGAAATTCCATCTACAATTGAAACAGATTTTAAAATTACACCTGAGCAATTAGAAGCAGCAATTACACCAAAAACAAAAATGATTTTCTTCAACTCACCAAATAACCCTAGCGGTACGGTTTATACTGAAGAAGAGTTTAGAGCATTGGGCAAAGTATTAGAAAAATACCCTCATATTTACATTTTATCGGATGAAATTTATGAGCATATCAACTATGGCACTCCAAATTTTAGTATTGCATCCATAGAAAGTTTATACAATAGAACAATTACCGTAAATGGAGTTGCTAAAGCATTTGCCATGACAGGATGGAGAATTGGTTATTTAGGCGCGCCTGAATGGATAGCAAAAGCTTGTACCAAAATGCAAGGGCAAATCACTTCTGGAACCAATTGTATTGCACAAAGAGCAACCATTACTGCCTTAGACAACCCCGTTTCTAAAATCCAGTTTATGGTAGATGAATTTAAAGTTAGAAGAGATTTAATCTTAAATTTATTGGGTAATGTAGAAGGTATAAAATGTAATGTTCCTCAAGGTGCTTTTTATGTTTTTCCGGATGTTTCCTACTATTTTGGAAAAACTGTTCAAGGCGTAAAAATTGAAAATGCTTCTGATTTTGCATTATTCATTTTAGAAAAAGCAAATGTAGCCACTGTAACTGGTGAAGCTTTTGGAGCACCAGATTGTATTCGTATTTCTTATGCCGCTTCACAAGATGAGATTAAAGAAGCTGTAAAAAGAATTGCCTCCGCATTAAAATAAATATCAAACAAATATCTGGCCAGCTCAATTAAATTTGGCTGGCTTTTCTTTTTTATGGAATTTAAAGAAACTTTTAAAACCAAGTGGGCAGATTTTGACCCAAATAATCACTTAAGACACTCTTCCTATAACGATTATGCTGCGGAATGTAGAGTGCGATTCTTTCACCATTACGGACTTTCTTTAACCGAGTTCCATACGTTACATATTGGTCCAGTACTTTTTCAAGAGCATACAAACTTCTATCGCGAAATAAGTATTGGTGAAAATCTTACGGTAGAATTGTTATTAAAAGGAGTATCGGAAAATGGTGAAAGATTTAAATTTACCCACAACATCTTTAAAGAAAATGGTGTTTTAGCAGCAACTATTGAAGTTTATGGTGCATGGCTAGATCTAGTAAAAAGAAAACTCACTATTCCTCCTGAAAAAATTATGGATATCTTTAACCAATTAAAAAAATCTGATAGTTTTGAAAATATCCCAATTAAAAAACCAGTATCCACTGTGTAAAAGGTATATTATTACATTTTGTTTATTTGGGTATCTCATTTCCTGTGGTCAAAAATCAAATAGCTCCATTGATCTAAGTAGCATTGACTTACTGCCAAGCTCTACTACTGGAGTTATTATTACGCATCCTTATTATACCTTATCTTATGTAGAAAATATGGAGCAGGCAGAATGGGTAGCTTATGATTTGGATAAAAGTCAGCTCTCGAACAATAGATTTAAAAGACCTTATTTTATACAAGATAAAAAAGTAAAATCTGGCTCAGCCGATTGGCGTAACTACAAAAAATCTGGTTATACAAGAGGGCATTTGGTTCCTGCAGGAGATAGAAAATTTGACAAAAAAGCCTACGATAACACTTTTTTAACTTCTAATATTTCGCCACAAAAAGAAGATTTTAATGGTGGAATTTGGAATAGGCTGGAAGAAAAAACGAGATATTGGGCAGAAAAATACGAAAATATTTATGTCGTTACAGGAGGTGTTTTAGAACCGAATCTAAATACTATTGGTACGGAAAAAGTTGCAGTTCCTAATTATTTTTATAAAATTTTATTCGATTATACTGAGCCAGATATAAAAGCTATTGCTTTTTTAATACCACATCAAGAAAGCAATAAAGCACTGTATGAATTTGTTACTACCATAGATTATATTGAACAAATTACACATATAGATTTTTTCCCAAATTTACCTGATGCATTAGAAAACGAACTAGAGAGCTCGGCAGATTATAAAAATTGGAGTTTTAGATAAATACTTGAATTTATACAAGATCTAAATTATAATACGCACCCTTATTTTCTTTTCTTTCAATAGATTGTTTTACAATTAAATAAGCTACAGCGTTTAGGTTTCTTAGTTCGCATAACTGAGGAGAAAGCTTTGATTTTTCGTATAATTTTTCGGTATCTTGATAAATGTAATTTAAATGATCCAAGGCCATTTGTAATCTGTCATTCGATCGTACAATGGCTACCAAATCACTCATAATACTTTGTACGGTATTGATGTTGTGAGATATCAAAACTAGTTCTTCAGGTACAATGGTACCATCTTCGTTCCATTCTGGGATGTCTTCTTTTTTAGAACTTAATTCATTTCCATTTTCCAATATACCTTTAACTATATTTCGTGCATACACCAATCCTTCTAACAATGAATTGGATGCCAATCTATTTGCCCCGTGTAATCCAGTTCTAGAACATTCGCCACATGCCAATAAATTTTGGATTGTGGTGTTTCCATTACTATCCACTACTACTCCACCACATAAATAATGACAAGCAGGCACTACGGGAATTAAATCTTTTTCAAAACGAATTCCCAATTGCAAACACTTTTCGTTAATATTAGGAAAATGATGCACAAATGCGTCCTTATCCAAATGTCTACAATCTAAATAAACACACCTCTCCCCTGATTTATTTAACTCATTATCAATAGCTCTTGCCACTATATCTCGTGATGCTAGTTCTGCTCTTTCATCTACAGCTAACATAAAACGCTCTCCCTTTTTATTCCGTAAATAAGCACCAAAACCTCTCACGGCTTCCGATATTAAAAAAGCTGGACTTTCCCCTGGTTCAAATAACGCGGTTGGATGAAATTGCACAAACTCCATTTCTACAATCTTAGCTTTCGCACGATAAGCCATGGCAACACCATCTCCCGTTGCAATTCTTGGGTTGGTAGAAGATGCGTAAACCTGACCAATACCTCCAGTTGCTAAAATAGTTTTCGCAGCCAAATAGGTATCAATTTTATTGGTTTTCTGGTTCAACACATATGCCCCATAACACGATAATTTAGTACTATCTTTCTTTTTACTTTTTATATGATGGTCTGTAATTAAATCAATTGCAAAATGATAAGGCAATACTTCAATATTATCTAAAAAAGCAACTTGTTCTAGCAAAGTTTTTTCAATTTCAAAGCCAGTAATGTCTTTATGATGTATGATTCTATTAGCTGAATGTCCTCCTTCTTTACCTAAATTTAAATTGCCATTTTTATCTCGGTCGAACTCTGCTCCCCAATCCATTAACTCTTGCATGCAAGAGGGAGCCTCTTCAACCACTTTAGTTACTACGGTTTTATCGTTTAAATAATCTCCCGCTTTTAAAGTGTCTTTTATATGACTTTCAAAATTATCTGTAGGCGACCAAACTGCAGCAACTCCTCCTTGCGCATATTTAGTATTGGATTCATTTTTAGAAGATTTGGTAACAATTAAAACTTTCTTTTCTTGAAAAGATTTAGCAAGCTTAATTGCCGTGGTAAGTCCTGCAACCCCAGAGCCTAGTATTAAGAAATCGGTTTTAAATTTAGTCATCTTTTGTAGATGAGATTTCTAACATTCTTTGAATTGGCAACAATGCTTTCTTTTGTATTTCTTCATCTACATGTACCTCTGGCAATTCGTGCTCCATACACAAATATAATTTTTGCATGGTGTTCATTTTCATGTATGGACACTCACTACAAGCACAAGAGTTATCTTCTTGAGCAGGGGCAGGAATTAACTCTTTATCGGGTACTTCTTTTTGCATTTCGTGTAAAATACCAGCTTCTGTTGCTACAATAAATTTATTTGCCGGATTGGTTTTTACATAATTAATCAGTCCCGAAGTGGAACCAATATATTCTGCCGTTTTTAAAATATGTGCTTCCGATTCAGGGTGGGCTATAATCTTTGCTTGTGGATTGATTTCAAAAGTTTTTAGCAATTTATCTATAGAAAATGCTTCGTGCACAATACAAGCACCATCCCAAAGTAACATTTCTCTGCCTGTTTCTTTTTGTATCCAAGCGCCTAAATTTTTATCAGGAGCAAAAATAATAGGCTGGTCTAATGGTACAGAATCTACAATTTTTTTTGCATTTGAAGATGTACAACACAAATCACTTATTGCCTTTACTTCTGCCGAAGTATTGACATAGGTAATTACCAAATGATCTGGGTTTTTATCTTTTAAAGCTTGCAAAGATTCAGCAGGACAAGACTCTGATAAAGAGCAACCTGCATTTAAATCTGGCAATAATACTTTTTTATCTGGATTTAAAATTTTTGCGGTTTCTGCCATAAAATGAACTCCAGCAAATACGATGATATCTGCATCTACTTCGGCTGCTTTATACGAAAGCGCTAAACTATCTCCTACAAAATCAGCAATATCCTGTATAGCAGGCTCTTGGTAGTAATGTGCCAAAATTACTGCATTTTTTTCCTTTTTTAGTCTATTAATTTCTGCAACGAAATCAATATCTTTTGGCGTATCAACATCAAGGAATCCTACCTCTGTTAAATTTTTCTTTGCTTTTTCTATATTCTGATTCATTTTATAAATTTTCAGTAATATACAAAATTACGGTTTTAAGTAGAAAATGCAAAAGTTATATTAGTGAAACAGTGGTGTAAAAAAAATGTTGAAAACGAACGATCTTCATTACTAATGAGTGTCTTTTAAAGTTCTAGTTATCTTTAATTGCTCGTTTTCAACAAACAAGGGGAATTTCTGTATTTTTATCTTAAATTTTTGCTTCTAAAATTAAATTAAATGGCGTTTCCGTTGCTTTTCTAACTTGAGAAAAACCGCCTAACTCAATAACTTCTTTTAATTTTTTTTCACCTGCTTGTGCCCCAAGAGCCAACCCTACTTCTTGATTTAAGGAACACGGTACACAAAGTGTGGTAGAAAAAGCATAAAAAGCCCTCCCAACAGGATTGATATTAGCTTCTAATGTATCGTTTGCAAATGGCTCTACTACCATACAAGTTCCATCTGGTTTTAAAGATTTTTTTACATGCGCCATAGCTCCTACGGGGTCACCCATATCGTGTAAACAATCAAAAAAAGTAATAAAATCATAGGCTTCCCCAGGAAAATCCTTGGCGGTAGCCAATTGAAAAGAAATATTAGTTAAACCACATTTTTCGGCTTCCGCTTGCGCATGCTCTACCGACTTATCATGAAAATCATAACCTATAAATTGAGATTTTGGAAATGCTTTTGCCATAACTATAGTAGAGGCACCATGGCCACAACCTATATCGGCAACTTTTGCCCCCGCTAACAATTTATCTTCTACACCGTTTAATGAAGGAATCCAATTTTGTACTAAATTATGGCTATAAGAAGGACTAAAAAACTTTTCCGTTCCACAAAATAAACAAGAGCTATGATCACCCCATGAAACTCCTTCGCCAGTTTTAAAAGCTTTTTCAATCTTTTCTTCATCTTGGTAAACAGAACTTATTGCATAAAACGCACCTGTCATAAATACTGGGCTAGTTTCATCACCAAATACAGCGGCTTGTTCTGGCGTCATGCTATAGCTATCACTTTGCGCATCATACATAATATAACCTGACCCCGCCTGCGCTCCTAGCCATTCTCTAACATATCTTTCGGTGGTTCCCGTGGCATTAGCCAATTCTTCTGAACGCATTGCTTCGCTATTTGCTAAGGCTTTAAATAAACCTAATTTGTCTCCCAACATTACCAAAGACCCATTTGCTGCAGCTCCCATTTCTGTAACTACTTTTCCTAACAATTCGTTAAGTTTCGTTTCATTCAATTCCATTAATTCCATAATTGTTGATTTAAATTGTTAATACAACTTTTAGCAGCAAACCTTTATCCATAACCTTATTTTTGAAAGGGTAACGAAGCTAATTTCAAAATATAATTTAAACAAGTGTTTTAGGACAAACATCTTGTAAATTTGTCCGAAGTAAATGTTTTATTTACCGAGTAACATTTTGAGCATTTTTGGCTTAATAAAATTGCCCTTTCAAACTTTAGCACCGGCAATACTTGTTTTCCTTAATAAAATGTTGTAAATTTCCTTATCCTTAATACATCTAACTTAACATTAACCTACTGGATAGCAAATATTTGTTGTCCCAAAAAATGAAAGACCCTGTTAAAATATTTATTGTAGAAGATGAAATGATTATTGGTGCCAACATCTCTTTACAATTGAGTAATTTGGGCTACGAGGTTACAGGAATTGTACCTCGTGGAGAAGAGGCTTTGATTCACATTCAACAAAATATTCCTGATATTGTTATTTTAGACATTCAATTAAAAGGTAAGCTCGATGGTGTTGAAACTGCTAAAATTATCCAAAAAAAATACGGCGTACCTGTTATTTATTTAACTGCCAATGTAGACCAAACAAACTTTGATCGCGCCAAAGAAACCAATCCATATGCCTTTATTTCTAAACCTTTTAAAAAATTAGATTTGCAAAGGGCAGTTGCTTTAGCGGTAGGTAGAATTCAGTTAAAGAACAACAATTCCCAGTTAAAAAACAATACAAAACCTACTCCTACCTTTGTTCTTGAAGATAGTATTTTTGTGAAGCACCATGAAAAAATGGTAAAAATACTTATCAATGATATACTTTATATAGAAGCAGAAAGAAACTATTGTAGAATTATTACCAAAGACAAAGAAAGTCTTTTGGTAATGACCTTAAAAGATATAGATCAAAAATTACCTAAGATCCATTTTTTAAGAATTCATCGATCGTTTATTGTAAACCTATCTAAAATAGAAGAAGTAGCGAATACACATGTGGTAATCTCTAGAAAAGCAGTTCCGATAAGTAAATCTTTACGAAACGAACTACTTAACAGGCTACAAACCATTTAACTTTTCACATCTTTAAACTTAAACACATATGCAGTACCGTTTTGGGTAAACCTGTCCATTTTACCATCTAACTGTTGTGTAAGCAACTCAATAAGATGTGTTCCAAATCCAGTACCATGAATGAACTCATCTTGCTTCTGCCCTATACCATTATCGGCAATTTTTAACACCAAATTTTTTTCAATATCCTTCTTTAAGGATATCACTATTTTTCCTTCTCTATGGTTTGGAAATGCATATTTTAAAGCATTGTTTAGAATTTCATTTGTAATTAAACCCAACGGAACTGCTGTATCTACATCTACCTCAATTGGTTCCATTTCAAAAATCAAGTCTATTCTGTTTTCTGCCCCAAAAGCATCTAATATATGTTGCCCCAAATTGATAAAATAATCTTTCATTTCAATGGTAGAAAGCTTTACACCTTGGTACAATCTTTGGTGAATCATACTCATAGAATACACTCTATTCCTACTTTCATCCATTACCTCAATTACTTTTGGATCTTTTATTTTTGCTGCTTGTAAAGCGAGTAAACTGGAAACAATGCCCAAATTGTTTTTTACTCGATGGTGAATTTCCTTCAATAAAAATTGATTTTCCCTATTTTGTTTTTCTAACAATCTGCTTTTCAATCTATTATTTCTTACTGTGATAAGTGTAACAATTAACAATAGCAAAAGCAGACTAGCAATAACAATTATTAAAGTTTGTCTGGATTGTTGTTTTTTTAATCTAGTTTCTTGAACCTGAATGGTACTCTCTTTTTGAGCAACTTCAAACTCAGTTTGTAACAGTGATATTCGTTGATCGGCTTCTGCAGTAAAAATTTTGTTTTTCAGTTTATCATATTCCGCGAAAGCGAGATAAGCATCTTTATAATTATGAGTTCCTGCCAAAGATTTTCCCAAAGACTCGTAGGCTTGGCTTAAGTAATAACTATCGCCAAAATCACTAGTAGCAACAGTTATCGATTTTTGTAAACTAGTAACTGCAGATTGATATTTGCCCTCTAGGTATTCTAGTTTACCCACAGACAAATAAGCTCTCATTAACAAAAAATTATTGTCAATCATTTCGGCATATTTTATAGCCTTTTTCCCTGCTCTATGTGCATTTTTATATTCCTTTAAAAAAGCATACAAGTCTGTGATAGAAATATAGATATCGGACAAATTATTGTAAAAGCCGTAGCGTTCTCCTATGGCAATGGCATGCTCAAAATACTGCTTTGCCTTGTTGTACTTTTTTAATGCCAAATAATTGTTTCCTACCACATACAGAGTAAAATCGTAGTCTAAATCATTTATTTGTCTCTCTTCAAAATAAGAAAGAGATTTTAAACCATACTCTAATCCTTTTTCCCATTTAGATTGTTTCCAAAATAAGTTACTTATATCGCTATACGCTACAGCAATCACACGTTTATCATTTGTGCTTTTACCCAATTCAAGGCATTCCTTAGCGTAATTAGCAGCCATATCAATTTCTCCTTTTCTTTCATAAACATAACCTATTTGGGTATTTAACATTGGGAGGTCACTAGTAAATACCTTTGTTTTAGCTTCATGCAATACCACAAGTGCGCTATCTAATTTTTCTTGCCGTAATAATATGGCTCCCTGAGTAATTTGAAATCTTCCATACCAAAGGGTGTCCTTTTTTTCTTTGGTAAGTTTTAATCCTATGTTAACAAATTTTACAGACTGCTTTAAGTTTCTAGTATGCCAATAGTAAGCAAGATCGTTTAGCATGCTAAACTTTATAGAATCTGTTTTTATTTTTGGATAAGTTTCCTCCAACACTTGCAAGTAAGAAGCGCCAAAATTATCGGTATCTACAAATACTTTGGTGTAAACCTCTTTGGGTTCTAGCTGCACAATTTGCCCACATACGTTTGTTACACTACAAAGCGTAAATAGTACTAGCAAATAAACAAATCCAGCAAACTGCATATAAATTAGATGGTTAAAATGGCTTACTAATTTACAATTAAATTAACTCGCTTTGATAAAAAGAAGTTACAACTGGGACAAATATACCACCTCTTCGTCCTAAACAGGTTGAATATAAGGTTGTATTTGAGCAATTTAGATCTTGTAAATAAATGGATTAAAATAAGATTACTGCAAAAGATATGCTCTATAAAATGATAACGTACTTCAGTTTTACACTCTTACTTCTTGCTTGTGAAAACTTGCAAAAAACTAATAATGAAACCATTGCAGAAATAAATTTAGAAAATGAAATGAAAAAAAATATCCAATTTTTGATAAGTGAATGTTGGAATAATAAAAACACCAAGGCTTTAAATGAAATTACGGTAGAAAACTTTACACGCAAAATGAATGGCATTGTAGTAGCTAATAACCAAATAGAAATGGATGCGTATATGCAAGTGTTTTTTACTGCTTTTCCTGATTTATTTATCAAAATAGATAGTCTCTATGTAAAGGACCAACAAACCTTTACCCATTGGCATTTTACAGGCACCAATACTGGAGTGTTTGGCGAAAACAAAGCTACTGGGAAAAAAGTAAAAATAAATGGTTATTCCACAATGCAATGCAACAAAAGTGGAAAAATACTAGAAGAAGAAATATTTTTTAACGAATTGGAAATGTTACAACAACTAGGTTACACTTTAGTGCCGCCAGTATTACAATAAACAATTATTAATCAAAATCCCCCTTAATTATGAAAACCTTAAAACGAATCTTTATTTTAACCATTTGTATTGTTTTTGTTACTCCATTTCTTTGGGCACAAAATGAAAACCGTCAAGCTTATTGGGTACATACAGATGAAGTAAATCCATCCATGATGAGAACCTATGAAAAAGTGTCAAAAGAATTTGTAGAAGCCTGTAAAAAACACAAATTAAAAGGTGCAGATTATTTCACCTTAAGATCGGATGACATGAAGTATATTACAATTGCACCAATCAATAGCATGGCCGATTTTGATAACAATCCGTTAAAACCGTTACAAGAAAAAATGGGAAAAGAAGCCTTTGCTAAATTGTTTGAGAATTTTAACCAATGTTACGACAATCATTACGATGCTGTAATTTGGCTAAATAAAGATTTGTCTTATATGCCAGAAGGTGAACATTTTGCACCTGCAGATGAAGACTATAGAGAGTTTACTTATTACCACTATTCCCCGGCTAATCGCAATAAAATGATTGAAATATCTAAAGGGTTTAAAGAATTATATAAAAATAAAGGTTCAAAATCCTATTATAGAATTTACACCAATGGCTTTGGAGAAAGAGGAACCTATATAATGGTGGCCATGTCGGCAAAAAGCGCTGAAGATGCAGCAAAAAAACAAGAAGAAAACAAAAAACTAATTGGAGATTCTCAAAAGGAACTTGTTGATAGACTACTTAAATATACCACAAAAACAGAACATCATACAGGTTGGATACGCGATGATTTATCGTACTCAGCAACCAATTAATCATTTACCAAACAAAGCCCATGACATTATTTCATGGGCTATTTAAAAAACATATCATGAATAATTTAAGAAAAAATCACCTTGCTATAGGTAAAAAACTAATCGTATTAGGAATTGCAATCCTCTTATTTACAGCCTGCCAGAAGGCAAAGCAACGCTATACACAAAGTTCTCCAGAAATTGAAACTGTAAAAGCGGTAATCAAAGATTATGAAAATAAGGATTGGGCAGCTTTAAAAATGCACTATGCAGATACCTCCAAAACTTTTTTTAATAGTTCTAAACCTATGAGTACTGATGAGTTAATTAAATACCACCAAAACAACGATGCCAATTATAGCTCGAGAGGTTTCATTGCTGATGAATCAGAATTTGAAATGGTTCTTGCCGATGATGGTAAAACTTGGGTGAATTTTTGGGGAATGTGGAAAGGTACTTTGGCCGCCAATGGACAAGAGTTTATAGTTCCGATTCATCTAACTGCTAGATTTATTGATGGGAAAATTGTAAGAGATTATGGCTATTGGGATAACGCTCCAGTAACGCTTGCATTGCAAAAAATAGAGGCAGAAAAAGTAGCTGCCAATGCAGATGAAATCTTAAATAAAGAAGAAGGAAATTAAAAAAAATAAGCATGGAAACCACAATACAAAAAGAAGTTACTCCCGATAAAATCATGCAAATTGGCATGGGTTTTTGGGCATCAAAAACCCTTTTAGTTGCCGTAAATATGGGTTTGTTTTCGCTTTTAGCGGATAAAGAATTTTCTGGCAAAGAAATTCAACAACATTTAAAGCTCAATAATAGAAGTCTTTACGATTTTTTAGATGCTTTGGTTGCGCTTGGTTTTTTAAAAAGAAAAGGTATAAAAGAAACCGCTATCTATTCTAATAATGAAGATGCTAGGATTTTTCTAGACCAAAATAAGCCCACCTATGTTGGTGGTATTTTGGAAATGGCAAACAATAGATTATTTTCTTTTTGGAATAATTTAGAAGAAGCTTTAAAAACAGGCTTGCCCCAAAATGAAGCTAAAAAAGGAGGTGGCTCTCTGTTTGAAATTATTTATGCAAACCCTGTGAAATTAAAAGAATTTGTAAATGCCATGGCTGGTGTACAAATGGGTAATTTTATTGCTTTTGCCAAACAATTTGATTTTACCAATTATGCTACGCTTTGCGATATTGGTGGTGCAGGAGGATTCCTTGCTGCACATGTTTGCATACAAAATCCGCAAATGAAATGCACAACTTTTGATTTAGTACCTGTACAACCTATAGCGCAAGAAAACATAACCAATCTTAATTTAGAAAAAAAAGTAAAAGTTGTTTCTGGTGATTTTTTTACAGAAGATTTTCCTAAAGCAGATGTCATTACCATGGGAAATATTCTTCATGATTGGGGAAAAGAAGACAAACTCATTCTGATTAAAAAAGCGTACAACGCGTTACCAAAAGGTGGCGCACTGGTCGTAATTGAAAATATTATTGACAACAACCGATTGCAAAATACATTCGGTTTGTTGATGTCATTAAATATGTTGATTGAAACAGAAAAAGGCTATGATTTCTCGGCTTCTGATTTTGAAGAACTGGCCATACAAGCAGGATTTCAAAAATTTAAAATCTTACCGTTAGCCGGACCTACAAGTGCAGCAATTGCTTATAAATAAAATTATTAGACATATTCGAAAAGTTGAAATAAAAAATTTATCTTACTAACCAATCCTTATTTATTATAAATAATCCTAGGCAGGATTAAAATAACAAGTTACTTTAATGAAAAAATACAATCAACAATATAATAGTAGGTATCCATTCGCTAGAAATACCATCTATTTTTTTCTTATTACCCTAAGTTTTTTATTAAGCTGTACCGAAAAACAAGTGGTAAAAACGGAATCGAATAACGAATCTACTTATTTAGATTTTTCTAAAATAGACGATCAATTTACGGGAGGTATTAAAATGATACCTATAAAAACGGATAAAAGGACATTTAAGGTTTGGACTAAAACCGTTGGAAACAATCCGAAAATGAAAGTACTCCTGCTTCATGGAGGCCCAGGAGCAACACATGAATTGTACGAATGTTTTGATGGATATTTACCACAAGAAGGAATTGAGTATATTTATTACGATCAGTTAGGCTCTTACTATAGCGACCAGCCCAAAGATACTACACTTTGGACCATAGAAAGATTTGTAGATGAGGTGGAACAAGTGCGTAAGGCTTTAAAGCTCAACAAAGACAACTTTTATTTATTAGGGCAATCTTGGGGAGGGATTTTAGCCATGGAATACGCTTTAAAACACCAAGAAAATTTAAAAGGTTTGATAATTTCTAATATGATGGCTAGTGCCCCAGAATACAATTCTTATGCACAGCAAGTATTGGGTCCAAAAATGGATCCCGCTATTTTTAAAGAAATTCAAGAAATTGAAGCCAATAAAGATTTTGAAAATCCACGTTATAACGAGCTACTAATGAATCATCATTATACCGAACATGTTTTACGTATGCCTCTAGACCAATGGCCAGAATCTATCAACCGTACCTTTAAACACCTCAACCCAGAAGTTTACGTATATATGCAAGGCTATAGCGAATTTGGCATTACAGGAGATGCTACTTTAAAAAATTGGGATGTGAAGAACCAATTAAAAAATATTTCTGTTCCAACTTTAGTGATTGGTAGCAGTCATGACACCATGGATCCTAAACATATGGAGTGGATTTCAAAAGAAGTGCAAAAGGGTCAATTTTTACTTTGTCCTAATGGCAGCCATTTAGCACAATACGACGACCAGAAAACCTATTTTAAGGGATTAATTAAATTTATTAAAGACGTTGACAGCAATAACTTTTAATTTATAACCATCTATGCCAAATTTTAATTCTTCTATTGAGGCTTTTCTTTATTGGGAAAAAGAAACTCCCAATAACCTGTTTTTAATTCAAAATTTTGAATCCAATCCACATAAATTAAGTTATGCACAGGCAGGAATAGAAATAAGGAAATTTGCTGCATTTTTAAAAAAAATGGATTTGCCTGATAAAAGCCATGTTGCTATTTTGTCTAAAAATTGTTCCCACTGGATATTGGCAGATTTAGCTATTTCTATGGCCGGTTTTATCTCTATTCCTATTTACCCTACATTAACAGCCGAAGGCATTCAACAAATATTAACACATAGTGAAGCCAAAGCAATTTTTGTTGGTAAGCTAGATAACTTTGAATCGCAAAGAGAAGGCATCCCTAATATGCCCATTATTAGTGTAAAAAAATTTGGTGGCAACATTGGCTTTTTGTGGGAAGATATCCTCCAACAAACCGAACCTTTATTAGAATTCGATATGCCTACAACTGATGATTTAAAAACCATTATTTATACTTCTGGAACTACGGGAAACCCAAAAGGAGTGATGCATACTACAGGGAATTTTTCAGTAAGTTCCAATGTTCTAACCAGTGTTCTTCCATTACCCAACCATCCTAAATTTCTTTCGTACTTACCACTGGCACACGTAGCTGAAAGAGCTATTTGTAATGGTTTATTATTTTTAGGAAGTCAGATTACCTTTGGTCATTCCATAGAAACCTTTGCCAAAAATTTAGAAGATTTACAACCTGACTTTTTCTTTGCTGTACCTCGAATTTGGACTAAATTTCAAGAAAAAATTTTGGAGACCATTCCGCAAAAAAAACTTTCCATTTTGCTTTCTATTCCTATTGTAAATCATCTGATAAAAAAGAAATTGCAAAAAAAGTTAGGCTTAGCTAGTGCAAAGTTTATCGCTTCAGCTGCAGCTCCCATATCCAATAGTTTGGTAAAATGGTACGCAAGTATTGGAATAAAAATAGAACAAGGTTATGGTATGACCGAAGATTGTTGTGTTTCGCATTTTAATTTATCACATCAAAGCAAATTAGGCACCGTAGGAAAAGCTTTAGATGATGTGCAAATAAAATTCTCTGAAGAAGGAGAAATTTTAATCAAAAACAACTGTCTTTTTAAGGGATATTTTAAAGCTCCAGAAATTACCGCATCTGTATTTGACGAGGAAGGCTATTTTAAAACTGGCGATATTGGCGAATATGACCATGAAGGCTATCTTACCATTACTGGAAGAGTAAAAGACCAATTTAAAACGGATAAAGGCAAGTATATTTCTCCTGCACCTATTGAATTACAAATTTCCAAAAATACGGCTATTGAACAAATTTGCATTGTAGGAACTGGTATACCGCAACCTATTGCATTAATTACTCCATCCACTTTAGGCAAAGGCAAAGGCAAAGAGAAATTAAGTGAGAGTTTGTTTCAAACCGTATTAGAAATCAATCCAAGTTTAGAAAAACATGAAAAAATTGAAAAAGTAGTAGTTATGTCAAAAGAATGGAATGTAGACAACGGATTTACCACACCTACCTTAAAAATTAAACGCAATAGCTTAGAGCGTGTGTACCAACCGCTCTATAAAACTTGGTTTGACGCCCCAGAAAAAGTAATATTTATTGACTAACCTTATGATTGCAACCAAATCAATCCGCATTGAATCATTAGATATATTAAGGGGTCTAGTAATGGTAATCATGGCACTAGACCATGTTAGAGATTATTTTAATTACGGCTCTTTTTTTGTGGATCCAATGGATTTAGAAACCACCACGCCAATACTTTTCTTTACTAGATTTATCACCCATTACTGTGCTCCGGTCTTTGTTTTTCTAGCGGGAACCTCTGCTTTTTTATACGGTTCTAAAAAAACGAAGTCGCAGTTGTTTAAATTTTTATTTACCCGTGGTATTTGGCTAATTATTTTAGAAGTCGTGGTCAATAATTTTATTTGGACCTTTGACATTACTTACTCCATGAAAGTATTTCAAGTAATTTGGGCTATTGGCTTAAGTATGGTTTTTCTTTCGTTATTAATTTATTTACCTAAAAAAATCCTTTTAATCTTAGGTGTTTTACTGGTGGCTGGACATAATTTGTTGGACGGAATTACCATGCAAGGCCAAAGTTTTACCGCAATAATCTGGTATATTTTACATCAAGATCAGTTTTTGGTTTTAAGCGCAAACAATGCCGTAATGTTTCATTACCCTGTAATCCCATGGATTGGAGTTATATTTTTGGGGTATTGTTTTGGGTCTTTATATCAAAAAGGGTTTAACCCACAACGAAGAAAAAAATGGTTGCTTAGCATTGGATTAGGTGCAACAGCTCTATTTTTTCTCTTACGAGGAATAAACCTTTACGGTGATTTAGTACCATGGACGGTTCAAAAAGATTTTACCACCACAGTTTATTCCTTTTTCAAAGTTACCAAATACCCACCTTCTTTGGCTTTCTTACTCATAACCATTGGACCAGCTATTTTGTTTTTATATGGTATTGAAAACATAAAAAATAAGGCAACTAATTTCTTTTTGGTGTATGGTAGAGTTCCACTTTTTTATTACTTTTTACATGTACTGGTCATCCATATTGTTGCCATTATAGGTATCCTAATATTTGGAGGTAATTGGCAAGATATGATTTTAACCGCCCAAGGATTTATGAATGCTTCTTTACTTAATTATGGTTATTCCTTACTGGTGGTGTATATAGTTTGGATAGG
>JAUIAA010000252.1 GCA_030425715.1 Bacteroidia bacterium
AATTCGTACTGTTTCGTTAATCCAACATCCAACCTTGTGTATACTACCAGAAGTTAGGCCTTCTGTAAACACTAATTTTTTTGATGGAGCACTTGCCATGTATGATTTTACGTATTTATTTGCTGTGGAGGTAATACCTGGGTCTACTGCTTTTGCTTTTCTAGCTTTATCTGCAGCAGCAACATATACCATTCGTTTAGATATTTCATCAGTACCACAATTATTTGCACTTGACGCATATAAACTGGCAATCATTAAATAAGCATGTCCCATACTAGGTCTTTCTTTTAGTGCTTTATAGCAATAATCTCTTGATTGACTTTTAGCACCTTTCTTTTTCATAATACCAGCTAATTGGTAGTAATATTTGGCTTTTTTATAGTTATCTGTTTCTAAGCTAATTGCTTTGTTTAAGTATTCTACACCTTTATTGTCTTCTCCATTATCAAATAAAATACCTGCGTAAAAAGTATAAGCTCCTGCTGATGGGTCGGCGTTTACATAAGCCTCTACCATTTTAGGATAGATTGGGTCGTCTGTACATTCTTTATTAAACATTCTCGATACAGCTCTTTTTAACCAAACCACATCGTTTTTGTTTTTTTCAAAATTATCTTTGTACAGAGGAATCAACCTTTCGCAAGTCGCAATTTCACTTAAAGTGTTGTCTAAAAATCCTTCTACCTGACCTAAGGCTGTTAAATTGATACTTGCAGCATGTTTTTGCTTAGCCTCTTTGCTACTTAATTTTTGACCTTTTTCTTCTTTTAAAGTAAGAACATCTAACGACTTTGAATATTTTTCCATTTTAGCATTCACCGCCTCTGTAATTTCATCATAAGTGTCGAATACTTTTTGAGGATTCGTATCCTTGGTTTTATCGGTATAAATTTGGAAATATTTTGCAAGATTCTTTACACTCATCCCAGCAGGATCAGCTTTAAAGGAAAGAGCCAACTTGTTGTAAAGTTCTTCTTTTAATGCTGGATCTGCTTTATTGCCAACTTCAGCTCTTTTAAACAGTGAATTGGCCCAATCACTGTATACTTTTCCTAGATTTGTTGGAAAATATTTGATACGTTGTTCGTAAATGGCATCAATTTGTTTTGCAATTTTATCCATTTCGGCTTTGTTCGATTTTGAAGTGTCATAATAATCTCTTCCAGCCTTAACAATTACATCCGTTTCTTTATTTGCTTTTCCTTTTGGAAGAATTCCAGCAGCTTTATCATAATTTGCTTCTGCCATTTTTGCTCCGGCAACGTAAATTGCTAAAGAAGATTCTGGACAGTTATCATAACACCATTTCCAAGGTTCTGCAGCAGCAGCATAATTTTTAACCTTAGCAGCTTCGTTAAATAAGGAAAGATTGGTTTTACATTTGTCTGGTTCACTCCCATATTTTTCTTGCGCATAAATAGAAAAAGTTGTTCCTAAAAAAAGGAACATTCCTATTACCATTACTGTCTTTTTTGTTTTCATGTTTAAGATTTGTATTTGTGTTTAATATATTTTCTGTTTTCTAAACCATTTGTCATTGAGCGATAAACTCAATCGGAAATTATAATAATTTTCCTTAATCAGATTGTTATCTGTGGTTCCTCTTTGTCCCAATTCAAAACCAACATTTATATTGGATAATCGGAGCCCCATTGGTAAGCTAACACCAAAAGACATGCCATAATCTTTAATATTTGTATTATTTACATTGAGCCCTACTTTTTTATAACTGAAACCCGCTCTATAGGTAACTCTATTCCAATAGCTGGATATAGAGTTGATCTTTGGCGTATAAAACCCTCCCAAAGATACTAAACTTGAATTAGTATAAGAATAATTTTCAGGATGATAGTTTACATCTCCACCAAAAGTGATGGCATCTTGAAAAGTATAATCTGCACCAATAAACCATTTATTAACTTGTCCAACACCAACACTTAATACCGTTTGGTATGATAGTACCGTCACCTGTATTGAGTAAAGAATAAATGTACTCATCGCCTTCTTCGGTTAAATCGTAAGCCATTTGAACAGAGGAACCTAATTTAAGTTGTAAATTTTGTTTTAAATCTTTGGTATATATAGCTCCTAATTTATAAGAAAACCCTTGTACATAAGAGGTTGTATATTGTCTGGTAGCCAATTGAACGCCTAACCTTCTGTTTAATACACTATGGTCTATGCCACCAAATTGGTATGCAACTTCTGCACCTAAGTCTAAATTAAACGGAAATTTATAACCATAACCTAAAAATACACGATTGGTACCTCCGTCTCCATTGTATTGGTTGGATTCAACTAGATTGTTATCTACATCTAAAGTTCTGCTAAATAATGAATAACCTACAGCAGTGTTTAATTGTAAACCAAATGCCAATCCTTGATTACCTCTAATAGGTATACCCAATGCAATATAATTTAAAGAAGTGGCAGAGCTTGTTTGCTTATTTGAACCATCGTCAACATTATTAATTTTGGTTCCACCAGAAAAAACATAAGTAGTCCATAATAAGCTTCCATAAGATGCAGGATTGGTAAAACTCAATTGATATTCGCTACTAAGTGTACCTCCCATCTGTCCCATCGCAATTTCTTCAACCGATTTCAATTTTGCTTGATCACCAATTCCGAAAAAAGAATAAGGAGAAGTATTCGTGGTTTGTGTAAAACTATAGGTAGAAATCAGTAAAATAGTATACACTATTATTTTCTTAGTCATTCGTCTTTTTTATATGTCAAAATACTGTTCAATCCCTCCAACAAAAAATTTGGATTGGCAAATATGCTACTTTTTATGTTTTTTGCCAAGAAAATTGTGTCTCCTCCTGTTAAAACTACTGTTAATTTTCCGTTTTTTGCTTTATATTGACTAATAACGCCTTCAATTTCTAGTATTACACTATTTAATACCCCTAGATGAATGGCATTTTCTGTTGAGTTTCCTGTTTTGGGAATAGTTCTTACCGCTTGCAATTTTGGTAGTTTAGCAGTAAAATGGTGTAGCGCATTATATCGCATTTGGATACCAGGAGAGATCGCACCACCAAAATATTCTTTTTGTTGATTAATAAAGTCATAAGTAATGCAAGAACCAGCATCAAAAACCAAAACATTTTTATTTGGAAATTGGGTTACCGCAGCAGCCATTAATGCAATTCTGTCAACGCCTAAAGTTTCAGGGGTTTTATATTTATTGTAAAATGGTAGTGGAGTTTGGTTATTTAGTACAGTAACGGGAACCAATTTGGTTAAAAAACCAAGTTCTTTTTTGTTTAGATGATTTACTGATGAAAGTATAGCACGTTGAATAGGGTATTTTTCAAAAGTTTTTTGAATAGAATTTGAAAAAACGTGTAGTTCAAAAATTTGTTTTGCTAATAAGCTATTTTCTTCAAATACAGCACTTTTAACCTTCGTATTTCCAATGTCAATAATTAAATTCATGCATCAAATAAATGAAAAGCAAAAGTACAACAGATTTTTTTAATGATTTGTTTTGAATTGTTTTAAAAATAAATTTATATT
>JAUIAA010000253.1 GCA_030425715.1 Bacteroidia bacterium
ATAATTTGTCCCGCTTGACAATAACCACATTGCGGTACGTCTACTTCTTTCCAAGCTTGTTGTACTGGGTGAGATCCATCGCTTGATAATCCTTCAATGGTGGTAATTTTTTTCTCATGAACGTCTACAATTTTCGACAGACAACCTCTTGTTGCTTTTCCGTCAAGATGAATGGTGCAAGCGCCGCACTGCCCTATTCCACACCCAAATTTAGTTCCCACTAAACCCAAGTGATCTCTTAATACCCAAAGTATAGGCGTATCACTAGCAGCATCTACGGTAAAGGACTGACCATTAACATTTAAATTGAATTGAGGCATAATAAATAATTTAGTTTTGTAAAAATGAAAAAATTAGAAAAAAGATGCATTAAAGATATAAATATTTAGCCCTTTTTCCATGAATAATGAAATAAAACTATTGTTTTATACAATTTTTAACAAAAAAAAGCCGAGTATAAAAACTCGGCTTTAACAAAAGCAACGTTTGGTTAGTTGGTTTGTGCTTTTGCATCTTCTATCATTTGTTCATTAGCAGATACGCCAATTTCTACCCTTCTATTTTTTGCCTGATTTTCTTTGGTGTCATTATCAAATCTAGGATGAGCCTCTCCAAAACCTTCGATACTTGAAAATCTTTTACTGGCAACACCTTTATCTTTTAAATAATCGGCAACAGATTTTGCTCTTCTTTCAGAAAGCTTTAAGTTGTAATCTTCATTTCCTACGGAATCTGTATACCCTTGAATCATTAAATCTGTATCTGGAAACTCTAAAAAAACTTCAGCAACAGCGTCTAAGTTCTTTTTTGCCTCAGCGGTTAAAGCGGCACTGTCAAAATCAAAATTCACACCACTTTTGTCATCAAAAATAATTTGAATTCCTTCTCCAACTCGCTTTACTTCCGCTCCAGGTACAGCGGCCTCAATCTTATCCGCCTGCTTATCCATATGATTTCCTATTAATCCTCCAGCCGCACCACCTACAGCTGCTCCAATTAGTGCGCCTCCTATGTTACCACCAACCAATCCTCCAACTAGGGCGCCTGCTGCAACACCAATAGCCGCTCCTCTTTGGGTTTTATTTGAATTTTGAACTGCTTGGCATCCTGTAGCTAAAGAGAATATTACAGCCAAAGACAATGTGTAGTTTATTATTTTTTTCATTTTTAATTATAAAGTTATGTTATCTGAAGTTTTGTTAAAGGTCATTACCACATCAAAAGGATTTCCCTCATAAGTTACCGCAACTCTCATGGTCATTTGCGTATTATTTAAATCGTCTATTCTAGCTCTATAACCCCTATTCGCTTCATCTATTGGCTTATTTTTTTCATTAACATATTTGAATTGAAATTGGTAAGTTCCATCTCCTGGTTCATAAAAAGACCAATGAATTCTAGAGCCAGAACCATCACATTGTGAAGGACCTGCATTGGTGGTAAATTTACCAGAACCATTATTCGGAATAAACACCCAAGAACTACCTTTAAAGCAAGGAGAATCAGCAAAATCAAATAATTTAGCTTTGTACAATCCCTTATCACCCACAAATCGAATAGCAGTAACTTCCCAAGTTCCTTTTAGTGTTTTTGTACTTGGTTTACTAGCAGAAGTACTAGTACTTGTTGACGAACAAGAAAATAGCAATACAGATAAAAAAACGAGTAGTATTTTTTTCATAAAATTCAAGTTTTAGTTAATATCAACCAAAGTTAACAAAATTTGTGTAATAATTTCATTTAACTTTTTTTTAATACTATTAGGCTTATAATCAATATGCCAACAGCTCTAAAAGAGTTTTTTTAAATCTTTTTACG
This sequence comes from Bacteroidia bacterium, assembly GCA_030425715.1. Lineage (GTDB taxonomy): Bacteria > Bacteroidota > Bacteroidia > Flavobacteriales > Flavobacteriaceae > Lutimonas. The sequence goes on from JAUIAA010000253.1 coordinate 1,819, forward strand.
GGTAAAAAATCTTCTTCTAAAGCCTTCGCAAATGGCACAGGAGTATCTAAAGAAGCCACTCTTTTTACTGGCGCATCTAAGTATTCAAAACAATGCTCCATAAGTAAAGCCGAAATATCAGATGCCACTCCTCCAAACATGGTATCTTCTTGTAATATTATGGCTTTTCCTGTTCTTTTTACAGAGGCATAAATAGTATCGGTATCTAAGGGTTGTAATGTTCTTAAATCGATAATATCTGCCGCAATTTGGTTGTTATTCACCACTTCTAAAGCCCAATGCACACCTGCACCAAAAGTAATAATCGTCACATCACCTCCTTTATGTACCATATTGGCTTTTCCGAAAGGAATGGTGTAATACTCCTTAGGAACATCTTGATATATACTGCGATATAATTTTTTATGTTCAAAAAACAACACGGGGTTGGGATCTGCAATAGCTGTTGCTAGCAACCCTTTTGCATCATACGGAAAAGCAGGATAAACCACTTTTAAACCTGGGGTTTTGGTAAACCAAGCTTCATTGGTTTGACTATGAAATGGTCCTGCTCCTACTCCAGCTCCGCATGGCATTCTTAGTACCACATCGGCATTTTGTTTCCAACGGTAATATGATTTTGCCAACAAATTAATAATTGGGTTAAACCCTGAAGTAACAAAATCGGAAAATTGCAATTCTACCACACTTTTTACGCTTGCAACGGATAAGCCATAGGCAGCTTCAATAATCGTGGATTCGCAGATGGGTGTATTTCTAACCCGTTCTTTTCCAAATTTTTCAACAAAACCTTCGGTAATTTTAAAAACGCCTCCATATTCTGCAATATCTTGCCCCATAATTACCATTTCTGGATAACGCTCCATGGCTTGGTATAACCCAGTTGAAATGGCATCAATCAAACGAATATTTTCATTTTCTCCTTTAGCAGTAATTTCTTTATAATCAAAATCTTGACATACATCATTTAATTCTTTTTCTACAGTTGAATGAATAGGAGATTCTGCAAAAGCAATACCCAAATCCTTATCAATTTCTTGTTGAAAATCTTTTTTATAATTGTCAATTAGTTGCTGGGTTAGAATGCCTTCATTTAATAAATAATTCTCGTAATTTTCTACAGGATCTTTTAACCTCCATTCCTCTTGTAAACTTTTAGGAACGTATTTGGTGCCACTAGCTTCCTCATGACCTCTCATTCTAAAGGTCTTGAATTCTAATAAAACAGGTCTAGGGTTTTCTCGAATACTATTTACAATTTCAGAAAGTTTCGTATAAATTTCTAAAATATTGTTTCCATCTATGATATGACTTTCCATACCATAACCCGCACCTTTATCTGCTATATGCTCACATCTAAATTGCTCATTTACAGGAGTTGATAATCCGTAACCATTATTTTCTACACAAAAAAGTACTGGTAAATCCCAAACAGAGGCCACATTTAAGGCTTCGTGAAAATCACCTTCACTGGTTCCACCCTCTCCTGAAAATACTGCAGTTACTTCTTTTTTATTTTTTGGGTTAAATATAAAATAATCTAAATCTGTTAGAAATTTAAAATAAACGGGCTTTTTTTTTCAATAATCCAGATTTATGAACCCCTCTAACCCATAGTTTGTGATGAAATCTATATTCACTATTGTAAAAATGAGAGAG
>JAUIAA010000254.1 GCA_030425715.1 Bacteroidia bacterium
TTACTAAATTAGATGGTACTGCCAAAGGAGGCGTGGTAATTGGTATTTCCGATCAATTTCAAATTCCTGTTAAATATATTGGAGTAGGAGAAGGGATTGACGATTTGCAAGTTTTTAATAAAATTGAATTTGTAGATTCGTTTTTTAAATAATAGTTAGAATAGAGGTTAAACTCAATAGGTAGTTAAAATTAAAGGAATAGATGTAATAGAATTTCTAAAACCATTTATCCATACCAGAAATATGCGTACAAAAACCATAAAAAAGAATAAAATCAACGTAGTAACCTTAGGCTGTTCTAAAAATATTTACGACAGTGAAGTGTTGATGGGGCAATTAAAAGCCAACAATAAAGAAGTAGTACACGAAGATGAAAACGACGATGGGAATATTGTGGTAATCAACACCTGCGGTTTTATTGGTAAGGCCAAAGAAGAATCAGTAAATACAATTCTACATTATGTCAATAAAAAAGAAGCAAAAGAAGTAGATAAGGTTTTTGTTACGGGGTGTTTGAGTGAGCGATATAAGCCAGATTTGGAACAAGAAATACCAGATGTTGATCAGTATTTTGGTACGCACGATTTGCCCAATTTACTAAAAGTTTTAGAAGCAGATTATAAGCATGAATTGATAGGCGAACGTTTGACCACTACGCCTAAACACTATGCTTATTTAAAGATTGCAGAGGGCTGTGATAGACCCTGTTCTTTTTGTGCTATTCCATTGATGAGAGGAGGTCATATCTCTACACCAATTGAAGAAATTGTTACCGAGGCTACCAAATTGGCAGAAAAAGGCATCAAAGAACTTATTTTAATTGCACAAGACCTAACCTATTACGGATTAGATATTTACAAAAAAAGAGCCTTGGCAGATTTGTTAAGAGCTTTAGTTAAAATTGATGGTGTAGAATGGATTAGATTGCACTATGCCTTCCCTTCAGGGTTTCCATTAGATGTATTAGATGTGATGCGAGAAGAACCAAAGGTTTGTAATTATTTAGATATTCCACTGCAACATATCAATACTGATATTTTAAAATCTATGCGTAGAGGGACTACCTCTGAAAAAACCATTAAATTAATTCGTCAATTTCGTGAACAAGTTCCAAATATGGCAATTAGAACTACTTTAATTGTGGGTTATCCGGGTGAAACAGAAGCGCATTTTGAAGAATTGAAAGCCTTTGTGAAAAACTCAAGATTTGAAAGATTGGGTTGTTTTACCTATTCGCATGAGGAAAATACCCATGCCTATAAGTTGGAAGACGATGTTCCTGAAGAGGTAAAACAACAACGAGTTGCTGAAATTATGGAAATGCAAGGGCAAATATCCTTTGACTTAAATCAAGAAAAAGTTGGAAAAACTTTCAAATGTTTGTTTGACAGAAAGGAAGGTAATTATTTTATTGGTAGAACCGAATTTGATAGTCCAGATGTAGACAATGAAGTGTTGGTAGATGCTACAAAACATTATTTGCAAATTGGGCAATTTATCAATATAAAAATTACTGAAGCAACAGATTTTGATTTGTACGGAGTTCCTGTTGTAAATTAGTTGTAAGGATTCTATTTTATTTTGTCTACTTAAATTGTTATTTTCGGATTCTTTAATCGATAAGCGTATTATTTGTGGTAAATAAACAATCTATTCCTTACCAAGAAACAGGATACTTTTCTAAAATAATCTGTGATTATTTAGATAGAAAACCTCCTACGACATCACTTTATGATAATTTTCCAGACATTGAGGGTTTTAAAAAACAAATAGCCTTAAGGTCGGCTTGGGAACCTAATTTAGATCGAGATAATTTGGTGTTAGCATTAAATAATCAATACACTAATATTGCTATTTCTGAGGCTACCCAAATTAATTTAGAGTTACTTGCGCAAAAAAACACTTTTACCATTACCACAGGGCATCAGTTAAATTTATTTACTGGCTCATTGTATTTTTTGTATAAAATTGTTTCGGTTATTAATTTGTGTAAAAAATTAAAGTTAGAATATCCAGATCAAAATTTTGTGCCAATTTATTGGATGGCTACTGAAGATCATGATTTTGAAGAGATACAATACTTTAATTTTAAAGACGAAAAAATTAAATGGCGAAAGGACTCTAAAGGTGCGGTTGGAAGGCTAGATACCAATGGCTTGGAAATTGTTTTACAAGAATTTTCGAAAAAAATAGGAAGTAGTAAGCGCGCAAATGAGCTAATACAACTTTTCAAAAAAGCATATATCGAGCATGATAATTTAACGGATGCTACTCGTTTTTTGGCGAATGCCTTATTTGCTACAGAAGGTTTGGTAATTGTGGATGGGGATGATACGTTACTCAAAAAAGCATTTATTCCTTACATAAAGGAAGATTTGTTAAAGCAAACTTGTTTTAGCGAGGTAAACAAAACAATCAAAAATTTTGATGTAAAATATAAAGTACAAGTAAATCCTCGTGAAATAAATTTATTCTATTTAGGTAAAAATTTAAGAGAAAGAATTGTTTTTGAAGAGGGTGTTTTTAGAGTAAACAACACAGAAATATCTTTTTCGGAAAAGGGAATTCTTGAGGAACTAGAAAAGCACCCTGAAAGATTTAGCCCAAATGTATTGATGCGACCATTGTATCAAGAAGTAATTCTACCAAACCTTTGTTATATAGGTGGTGGTGGAGAAATTGCTTACTGGCTGCAATTGAAACAGTTTTTTACCAGCGTTGAGGTGCCATTTCCAATTTTATTACTAAGAAACTCTGTTTTATTAGCAACTAAAAAACAACTGTTAAAAGCTGAAAAATTAAATATTTCTGTAAAAGATTTGTTTTTAAATCAACAAGACTTAGTAAATAAAAAAGTAAAAGAGCTATCTAACCTAAATTTAGAACTTACCGCACAAAAAGAAATGTTGCACAACATGTTTTCTGAGTTAGAGGAACTATCTAATAAAACAGATAAGTCGTTTTTAGGAGCGGTAAAAGCACAAGAAAGAAAACAGGTTAAAGGTTTAGAGAACCTGGAAAAACGATTGTTAAAAGCACAAAAAAGAAAACTTAGGGACAAAATAGAAAGAATAAAAGGTATTCAAGACCAGCTATTCCCTCAACAAAGTTTACAAGAAAGAAATACCAATTTTTCGGAATTTTATTTGGAGTATGGCTCAGAATTAATTCCTGCTTTGTTACATAATCTTGATCCGTTGGAGCCTAATTTTACAATTTTAAGTTTTTTAGACTAAGCCACAAAGTTGCAAAGCTTTTTCGTAGGCTGCAGCTCTAAAATCAGTATCGTAATTTTTTAAATGTTTTGGAGAAATCCATAGCAATTCTTCAAATTCGTCATCTTGAGGTGAAAATTCTATTTTTTCATCATGTTTAATTTTTAAGATATATAATGTTTGTCCGATGTGATTTTTTGTAGGGACTGGGTAAGTATAACTTACTGT
>JAUIAA010000255.1 GCA_030425715.1 Bacteroidia bacterium
AACAGTATCGTATTACAGTTAGACACCTTTAAAAGCGAAGTAAAAGAGGAAAGTTATCAATTAAATATTTCTAGAAACGGAATTTTTATTAAAGCAAATAGTTTAAACGGACTTTTTTATGGAGTTCAATCGCTTTTACAATTAATCGAAACACCCCAAAATGGAAAATCATATCCATTTCAAATACCTTTTTGTGAAATTATAGATTCCCCTACATTTTCCTATAGAGGTATGCATCTCGATACTGGTCGCCGATTCTATTCTGTAGATTTTATCAAAAAATATTTAGATATCATGGCCATGCATAAGTTAAATACTTTTCATTGGCATCTTACGGAGGATCAAGGGTGGCGTTTAGAAATAAAGAAATACCCAAAACTTACCACGATTGGTGCACAAAGAAAACAAACTTCTTATGATGGCAAGCCTAGTAAAGGTTATTATAGCCAAGAAGATGTAAAGGAAATTTTGACCTATGCCAAGAGCAGGTACATCACCGTAATACCAGAAATTGAAATGCCAGGCCATGCGGTTGCTGCGTTAGCTGCTTATCCCGAACTTTCTTGCACCGGAGGTCCATTTGAAGTGGAAACCAATTGGGGTGTTTTTAAAGATGTTTTTTGCGCAGGTAATGAAGATACATTTCATTTTTTAGAAGGTGTATTAGATGAAGTAATAGATTTATTCCCTTCAGAGTACATCCATATAGGTGGCGATGAGGTGCCGAAGGATCGATGGAAGAAATGTGCAAAATGCCAACTTAGAATACAACAAGAAAATTTAAAAGATGAAGCAGAGTTACAAAGTTATTTTATCCAAAGAATTCAAAAATACCTAAATAAAAAAGGGAGAAAGATAATTGGTTGGGATGAAATTTTAGAAGGTGGTTTGGCTCCAAATGCAACAGTAATGTCTTGGAGAGGAGAAGAAGGCGGTATTGCCTCTGCTAAACTTGGACATAATGTAATTATGGCACCAGATACAAAATTATACTTTAATTATTTTCAAGGAGACCCTAATTACGAACCGCATACCATTGGCAAACAACTAAAATTAAGTACAGTTTATAATTACAACCCCATACCAGAAGCTTTGTCAAAAGACGAACAAAAATTTATTATTGGAGCCCAAGCTTGCCTATGGACCGAAAGGATTCCAACCCCAAAAGAAACCGAATATATGCTTTTGCCAAGATTAAGTGCTTTATCTGAAGTACTTTGGACAAACCCCAACAAAAAGGATTTGAACAATTTTATGTCTAGGTTGCAGGTACAAATGAAACGCTATCAAAAATTGAATTATAATAATGCAAATAGTGTGTATGATGTGTTTGCCAATAATAAATTGCTAGCAAATAAATCTGGTTATTTGGTAAAACTAACCACCGAAATGCCCAATGATTCCCTTCACTACACCTTGGATGGAAGTATTCCTAACCAAAATTCTAAAAAGTATAATCAACCCATTTTAATACATTCAAATACCACCTTAAAAGCTATTTCTTATAAAAATGGAAAGCAACATAAAAGAGTATTTACCAAAAAATATTATATCCATAAAGCATTTTTAAAAAATGTTGAGGTGGTAAATAATTATATGAAAGGCTATGAAGCAAAACATTCAGGCTTAACAGACGGATTAACTGGATCTACTAGTTATGGAGATGGTAAATGGCAAGGCTTTTTAAAGGATGACTTTGTTGGCGTTTTAGATTTAGGAAAAAAAACTCAGATAACTAAAGTTGCCTGTAACTTTTTAAGGTTTCCCGAATTGTATCTCTTTGCTCCCAAATGGGTTAAATTGTATATTTCTACAGATGGTATGACTTATAAAGAAATAGATTCACAATATTTTACTACTACTACAAATCCCTTGGCAAAGGAAATAGTGAATTATACCTATCATGGTAAATCTATGTATACCAGATACCTTAAAATTGTTGCAAAAAATATTGGCACCAATCCATCTTGGCATAAAACAGCGGGTAACCAAAGTAGATTATTTGTTGATGAAGTTATTGTAGAATAAGTTTAACAACAAACTTTAATTACATTTTCATACATGGCAACATATTGCGGCAAAATATTTTCCATAGAAAATTTTTGCGCATATTGGTATGCATTCTCTTTAAACATATTTAACCTTTGTTCATCTTCTAAAATATAAATTGCATGATTTGCCATTTCTTCTATTGCTCCAACATTGCTTAAAAAACCTGTTTTACCTTGTATATTTACTTCGGGTAAACCTCCTGTATTTGATGAAATAATAGGTGTTTTTGCTGCCATTGCTTCTAATGCTGCCAATCCAAAACTTTCTGTTTCAGACGGTAATAAAAATAAATCTGTAAAACACAGTATTTTACGAATTTCATCACTTTTTCCAAGGAATAATATTTTGTTTTTAACGCCTAACTTCCTTGCCAAATGCTCGGCTTTTTCACGATATGGACCATCGCCTACCATTAATAACTTAGAAGGAATTTTTTCTTGAATTTTACTAAATATCTCTACCACATCTAACACTCTTTTTACCTTTCTAAAATTGCTAACATGTGCTATAATCTTCTCATTGTCCTTTGCCAATGTTCCACGCATACAATCGGTATCCGACCATGATTTTTGCTTTTTAAAATCTATAAAATTATAAATTACATCAATGGGTTTTTCTATTTGAAATAGGCGTAAGGTATCTTTTTTTAAACTTTCTGAAACTGCGGTTACCACATCGGATTTGTTAATACTAAATTCTACCGCGGTTTTATAAACTGGGTGACTTCCTACCAAAGTAATGTCGGTGCCATGTAATGTAGTTACAATAGGAATATCAATGCCTTTTTGTTTTAACATTTGTTTTGCCATATAAGCCGCATAGGCGTGTGGTATAGCATAATGTACGTGTAAAACATCTAATTTGTATTTTTTAACTACTCTACCAACTTACTACTCAATGCTAATTCATAAGGTTGGTAGTGAAATAGTGGATAATCCTCTAAAAAAACTTCGTGAAAACGTAAATTAGGGTTTAAAAAATTAAGTTTTACTGGTTGGTGTGAGGTTACAAAGTGCACCTCGTGACCTTTTTCTGCTAAAGACATTCCCAATTCTGTAGCCAACACGCCACTTCCACCATAGGTTGGATAACAAACTATTCCTATTTTCATAAATTTCTTTTAATTCTATATGACGCAATATTGCGTTTTCCTTACCAAAATTAAGGTAAATTTTTAAGCAAAAAGTTTTTTACATTTTCGCCCATGATTTTTTCGATATCCTTTTTAGGTATTTCTAACTGTAACAAAGCTTCAACTATCAAAGGTAAACCTGTAATATTAAACGGCGTTGTTACCGATCCGTCAAAATCAGAGCCCAAGGCTACGTGTTCTGCTCCAACAAGGTCTACCGTGTACTTAATAGCATTTGCAACCGCTATAGCATC
>JAUIAA010000256.1 GCA_030425715.1 Bacteroidia bacterium
TAAAGGTCTCAAGGTTTGAAGGTGTGCGTTTTAGGGACTTAGTGTTCAATGACGGTTGCAGTGCTCAATACGGATTAATGGAACTTTGATTTTTGAACTTTGAATATAGATTATAACATATGGCTTCAGGATTTTTTGCATTGTTGGATGATATAGGTGCCCTTATGGACGATGTGGCAGCCATGAGTAAAATAACGACCAAAAAGACCGCTGGGATTTTAGGTGATGATTTGGCCGTGAATGCCGAAAAAGCATCTGGTTTTGTCTCTTCCAGGGAATTGCCCGTACTTTGGGCCATTACCAAAGGCTCTTTTTTAAACAAGCTTATTATTTTACCAGTGGCTTTTTTATTGAGTGCTTTTTTACCTTGGGCAGTGACCCTTATTTTAATTTTGGGAGGCGTGTATTTGGCTTTTGAAGGAGCCGAAAAGGTTTATGGGTTTTTTGTGCCTCACAAAAAGAGCCCATCTGTTGTGACCATGGAAACTCCGTCAAAATCGGAGGTTTTGGAGATGGAAAAGGAGAAAATTAAATCGGCCATCCTAACCGATTTTATCCTTTCTGTGGAAATCGTAATCATTGCCTTGGGAACCGTTGTAGGCCAAAGCATTTTATTTCAGGTCTTGGTGGTTTCGGTAGTGGCGGTTATTGCAACCATAGGAGTGTATGGAATCGTGGCCTTGATTGTACGTATGGACGATTTTGGGTTGCGTTTGATACAGTTGGGAAATGGCAAAGGGATATTAAAAGCCCTTGGGAATTTTTTGGTGCAAGCCTTGCCTAAGGTGATTAAATCGCTTTCTGTTATAGGAACACTTGCTTTATTGCTTGTTTCAGGAGGTATTTTTGTTCACAATTTGGAGTTTTTACATCATGTTTTGGAATCTTGGCCTGGTATGCTTAGGGATTTTGTGGTTGGTTTAGTTGTTGGGTTTGTAGCGGTTTTTGTGGTAAAGGCTTTTAAAGTTGTTTTTAAAAGCAAGGGTTAGTAAGGTCAATAATAAAACGCCATTTATGTATAAAGAGGAAGATTTTTTTTATTTATTTTTTTCATGGACAATAAAGCTGCCAGTTATACCAATGAATCGATGAATCGTTTATCTTGTTTGGTCAATTAATCAAACAATTAATTGTCACCAATTAGTTTAGAACTCTAATTTTGGATCATCAACTCTAGCCACAGTGCTAAATTTACGGTGGTAAGCAAACGACATATTGGGCGGCAACTACGACAAATTGGGCGATTAAAACGACAAATTGGGCGGCGTGTATTTATGACTTATCCCCAAGCCAATATGATGCATTATTACGACAAGACCGCCAACTAAATGTCGTTTTTATTTGACGGTTTTTAGATTTTTCAAATACTATTACGACAAACCACTATCAAACAAGTCGCAATATGGCAAAAAACGCAGCAATTTCAAAAGATAACATCAGTGCCCCACGAATCAAACGGTCGGGTGATTTGCTGCGTATGGATACTAATCCAACAGTTCCAAAAGCTCTTGGCATGATACAAGTGAAAGAGCTGAAAGGCGAACTCACAGCACAAGACAAAAAGGCTTTTAACTGGCTACTGCATAATGCTTTTGATGAAATTTCAGAAGACAAGGTTCATACAGCAAAAGCTAGTGAATTACGGTCTTATCTCTCAAAGCATGAAAGTAACGATAGGCTTATCGAAACCACTATGCGCCTTGGTACAGTACCACTAGCCTACAACTACCTTGACGAGGACGGTGTGCCTGACTGGGGGTCAGGCTCTATGATTTCTATTTCTGGTTCAATTAAGAACGACACAATCAAATACAGCTTTCCTCATTGGTTAAGGCCAATGTTAGCCGAACCTGCAAAGTGGGCAAGGCTGTCACTTAGTGTCATGCAAAAATTCAACAGTAAATACTCTGTAGCGCTCTATGAGAACCTAGAACTATACACCAATCGCCGCACCCCTAAGATGGATGTCTCTATTGAAGATTTAAGAGTAATTATTGGTGTGCCTGACGATAAGCTACAACGTTTTAATGACCTAAAAAAACGCGCAATTGACCCTGCATTAGCAGAAATAAATCAATTTGCCGATTTCACTGCAACGTATGAAGTATCTGAAAAAATTGGTCGCAAAGTATCAAAAATTTGCTTCACTATCACAAAGAAAGATAAGCGCCAATTAGTCGAAGCCTTAACCCAACAAAATCAAGGCTATGTCCCGCCCCCACCATTAAATCCAGAAACTTTTACCCGAGCACGCAAACATGCCGCTGGCGGTGACATATACGAAATTGAGAAGGAATGGCGAAACTGGAGTAACGAGCAAGGAAAGCCCATCAGAAATCCAGACGGAGCTTTTATCAACTTTGTAAAAAGGTGGACAAAAAACCGTCAAGGAAAACTTCTCTACTAACGAAAAACGACATATTGGGCGGAATTTTCTTTTAACTAGAATTATATTAACTTATTGAATTATATATCAATATTCTCCTATTGCGACATATTGGGCAGACAACCCTAAACAAACAATACAAATTCTAAAATCAGATAAAACGACATATTGGGCAGTATAGGTACCTAAAATGTCGAAGGCTAATCTATTGGTATAATTAATAAATTTCTATTAGTGCGACATATTGGGCGGTAAAGGTACCTGAAATGTCGCTCTCGCTAAAGTCCCGAATTTCGATATACTCGGATACTTAAGGGTACCTGAAATGTCGAAAGTTAAGTCATTGAATTTACTAATAAAATAAACTTAATGCGACAAATTGGGCAGAATTTTATGGTAGTTGTTCCGCCAATTTTATGGTGATTGTTCCCAATCTCACATAAAGAACACCCAAAAGGTACCTGAAATGTCGAAAGTTAATCTATTGATATAATTAGCAAATTTCTACTAATGCGACAAATTGGGCAGTATAGGTACCTGAAATGTCGTTGACCAGTTCTGATACCAAAAGCCCCGCATAATGTCCGCTATTGCCGCAAAGTTGCGGAATAGCCTCCATAAAACATGCGGGGATTAACGATAGACACTCTTAAAAACGACAAATTGGGCGGCAAAGGTACCTAAAATGTCGCTACTTATTTCCCGCTGTATTCCTTCTCCAGCAGCTTAACCGCTTTCTCCATAGCCTCTCCTAATACCCATCCCTCCTTATCGGCAATGGCATAAAATGCCTGCATGGTTTCAGGGGTCACTTTGATATTGAGCTGGGCATTTCGGCCTGTCCTGCGCCTTCTCTGTGGTACTGAAGATTTTGCCTCACGGCTTTTAAAGCCTATCGTTTTAGCTTCATCTTTGGTTTTCTTCTGCTCAGCCTGAGAAGGCGGCTCAACCTTCCCACCATCTCCAAAATCTTCAAGACTTAGACTGTCCAAAGCATCTCCAAAAATATCGCCTCTTTCCTTACCAGTCATTATGCCGCCCTCCCCTTCTT
>JAUIAA010000257.1 GCA_030425715.1 Bacteroidia bacterium
CCCCCTATCATTAAAGATGAAATGGAGGGCTTTGACCAAACAAAAAACCCTGTATTTAAACATGCCGATGCACGATTTTTTCTTGCCTATAAAGAAAATAAAATAGTTGGTAGAATTGTTGCCATAATCAACTGGACCGAAGTAAACGAGCAAAAAATAAGTAAAATGCGGTTTGGCTGGTTTGATTTTGTAGATGATATCGCAGTTTCAAAAGCTTTACTAAATAAGGTTAAAGAAATTGGAAAACAAAATAATTTAGAATTTATGGAAGGTCCGGTGGGCTTTTCTAATTTAGATAAAGTTGGCGTTTTAACCTATGGTTTTGATCATATTAGCACTATGATTACTTGGTATAACTATCCTTATTATCAAGAACATTTTGAAAAATTAGGTTTTTCGGTTGGGAAAAAATTTATCGAAACTTACTTTTTACTCAAAGATGTAGACATTCAAAATTACGAGCGATTTTCAAAAATAATAAGCAAACGTTACGAGCTAACTGCAATAAATTTTACAAAAACAGAAGAAATAATGCCTTATGTAGAGGATATGTTTGCTTTGTTTAACAAATCCTACGAAAAACTCTCTTCTTTTGTACCTATGTCTCCAAGTCAAATAGCTTATTTTAAAAAAAAGTATATTGGACTTATCAATCCTGAGTTTATCAAATTTATAGTCGATAAAAACGGTAAAATGGTGTCTTTTGCGGTTACTATGCCTTCTTTTTCTAAGGCATTACAAAAAGCAAATGGCAAATTATTCCCTACAGGATTCTTACATTTATTACAGGCGAAAAAGAAAAACGATACAGCTATTTTCTATTTAATAGGAATTGAGCCCGAATACCAACGAAAAGGAGTTACCGCCATCGTTTTTCACGAATTTTTTAAATCCTATATCCAATTTGGAATCAAAAAAGCAATTTCCACACCTGAGCTAGAGGAGAATACCGACATTCAATTGATTTGGAAAAATTTCAATCCAGTAACGCATAAAAAAAGGTGTACTTTTACCAAAGTAATTCAATAACTTTAAAAATACATGCAACTTTTTTATAGCCCAAATATTGACAAGAATTGCATATCTTATTCTTTTGATAAGGAAGAAAGTAGGCATATTATTAAGGTTCTTCGTAAAAAACAACAAGATATTTTATATGTAACCAATGGAAGAAATTTTTTGTTTACCACTGAAATTTTAGAGGCCAACGAAAAAAAATGTTCCGTTAAGCTTATAAAAGTGGAGCAAAAAGAAAAGTCGTGGAACTACCATTTACATATTGCAATTGCTCCTACTAAAATGAATGACCGTTTGGAATGGTTTTTAGAAAAAGCTACAGAAATTGGTATAGACGAAATTACTCCGATTATATGTGACAATTCTGAAAGAAAAGTTATCAAAGCGGAAAGGTTTGAAAAGGTAATCATTTCTGCAATGAAACAGTCTATAAAATTTCAATTGCCAAAACTAAACCCACTACAAAATTTATCTAGTTTTTTAGAAGAAAACAGGGATGGGATACAACTTATTGCACATTGTGAAGATGGGGAGAAAAACGAATTAAAACACCTAATTGGGAACGATAATAAAATAACGGTTTTAATTGGGCCAGAAGGCGATTTCTCACCTAAGGAAATCGCAAAAGCCTTGCAGCATCATTTTATTCCTGTATCTTTGGGAGAAAGCAGATTGCGAACTGAAACTGCTGCAATTGTAGTTTGCAATACAGTTTCTGTAATAAAAAACTAAATACTATTTTAATTCATAAACATATCATTACACCGTTTATCTGCTTGCTGCTTGTTGCTTTTTGCCATGCACAAGAAGTGGCTATTTTAAAATATGAGGTGGTGGAGACTGGTACGCCAACCCAACGGCAGTACCCAATTTAATAAAATTTTGCAATCAAAATATACATACCAATATTGCCATAAAGCCTAAAACTGTTACACCATTAAGCCAAGAAATTTACAATTATCCAATTGTATTTTTAACGGGTCATGGGCACATCAATTTTAATACTGATGCGGCTGAAAACTTAAGAAGTTATTTAATTTCTGGTGGATTTTTACAAATTTCTGATAATTACGGATTGGATACCTATATTCGCAAAGAAATGAAAAAAGTCTTTCCTCAACTCGAATTTCAAGAAATTCCTACCAACCACCCAATTTACCATCAGTTCTATAATTTTAATACCTTGCCAAAAATTCATGAACACAACAACAAACCACCACAAGGGTTTGGACTCTTTTATAAGGGGAGATTGGTTTGTTTTTATGATTATGAAAGTGATTTAAGTGATGGTTGGGAGGATCCATCTATACACAACGACCCCGATGAAGTTAGACTAAAAGCGCTAAAAATGGGAGCAAATATTGTTTCCTATGCTTTTAAAAACTAGATTTTGGTTAAATAAATAATATGATAGAAAATTTAGACAATCTTACCATAAACTTTAACTCCGATAATTTATGGGTGGTGAACCTAACGCTTTGTTTGGTAATGTTTGGAGTCGCTTTAGATATAAAAATATCTGATTTTACCAATTTACTAAAATCGCCTAAAGCAGTAATTATTGGAATTATTTCTCAGTTTATTTTAATTCCATTGGTTACCTATTTATTAATTATAACTATCAATCCCATGCCTAGTATTGCACTTGGCATGATGATGGTTGCTGCTTGTCCTGGTGGAAATATTTCTAATTTTATGACCAAATTGGCTAGAGGTAATACCGCATTATCCGTTAGCTTAACGGCTTTTGCTTCCCTTGCTGCTTTGATTATGACTCCTCTAAACTTTGCAATTTGGGGCAATTTGTATGCACCCACATCCGAAATTTTAAAAACAGTAGAAGTTGCTCCTACCGAAGTTGCTAAATTTGTTCTACTTATTTTAGGAATACCATTAATTATTGGCATGCTTATCAAACATTATTACTCCGAAATTGCATCTAAGATTTCTAAAAAATTGAAACCCATCTCCATTCTAATTTTTTTAGCCTTCATTGTAGGTGCATTTTTAAATAATTTAGATATATTTTTAAACTATATTCACTATGTTTTTTTCTTGGTAATTTTACATAACGGGCTACTTTTTTTAACTGGATTTTATTTTGCGAGAATAAATAAATTGTCAAAACAAGATCAAAAAACATTGAGTATAGAAACGGGTATTCAAAATTCAGGATTGGGGTTATTATTGGTATTCTCTTTTTTTGATGGCTTAGGTGGCATGGCATTATTGGTAGCTTTTTGGGCTATTTGGGATATTGTTTCTGGATTATTAGTTGCGTTTTTCTGGTCGAAAAAAGTACCCAAAACTGTACATCCATGAAAATACTTTGGTATTATTTTGTGAAGATTTATATGACCATTGGATTTACTTTTTTTTATAAAAAAGTAAGT
>JAUIAA010000258.1 GCA_030425715.1 Bacteroidia bacterium
GAAAAACCAATATTGGCTTTTAATAAAGAGTTTTTACGATGGATGTTATCCGATGGAGCTGGTGCTTTTTTATTGGAAGATAAACCAAAAGGAAATCAACCATTAAAAATTGAGTGGATGGAAGGGTATTCTTATGCATTTGAATTAGAGGCATGTATGTATGCAGGTTGTGAAAAACAAGAAAATGGAACGCTAAAACCGTGGAGCGAATACTCCTCGGATATCTGGGCAGACAAATCACTTTTTGCGTTAAAACAAGATGTCAAAATTTTAAGCGAAAATATACTTAAAAAAGGAGTAGATAGCTTAAAACAGGCATTGAAAAAACATGAGATAAACCCATCAGAAATAGACTATTACTTGCCACATATTTCTTCTTACTATTTTAAAGATAGTTTGTACGAAGAGATGGTAAACCAAGGGGTAGAAATTTCTTGGGATAGATGGTTTATGAATTTAAGCAAAGTTGGAAATGTGGGTGCTGCTTCTATTTATATTATGTTGGAAGAATTAGCCAATTCTGGAAAATTAAAAAAAGGAGATAAAATATTATTGTCTGTTCCAGAAAGTGCTAGATTTTTATACGCTTATGCACTTTTAACAGTTTGTTAATGCCAATGGCAGTGATTGAAAATATAGAGCACTTAATACCGCAAAAGTTTCCCTTTGTTATGGTAGACAAATTACTGGAGTTTTCTGCCAATAAATTGAGTTCTTCTTTTTTGATTGAAAAGAACAATCTATTTGTGGATAGGGGTAAATTGCTAGAGTCAGGATTGATTGAAAATATGGCGCAAACAGTGGCTCTACATACTGGTTATGAATATTTTGTAAAAGGTAAACCCGCGCCAACTGGATATATAGGAGCTATCAAAAAATCTGAAATAATTAGCCTGCCAAATGTAAATGACTGTATCACTACCACTATTGAGGTTGTGCAAGAATTTGATGGAGTTAGTTTGGTAGATGTAAGTGTATGTAGCAATAATCAAATAATTGCTACCAGCCAGTTAAAAACTGTAATTGCCACAGATGCATAATATTTCACAATTAGATATCTCAAAATTTTTACCACATCGCGAACCATTTTTGATGGTAGATAAAGTAATTTCAATAAATAGAAAACATGTAAGTACTAGTTTTAAAATTGAGAAAGATTGTCTTTTTGTTGAACGAAATAGATTGAGTGAAATGGGTTTGGTTGAATGTGCAGCCCAAACTTGTTCATCTATCGTAGGAAAAAGTTATTTTGCAGATGATGATTTAGAAGGAGAAGGAACTTCTTTAATTGGTTTTATTAGTTCTATAAAAAATATTGCGATTTTTGATTTGCCAATAGTGGGCTCTGAAATTGTTGTAAAAGCAGATTTAATTTCTAGAATGGATACAGAACAATATAGTTTGTGCACATTAAATTGTAAAATAGAAGAAGGAAAAAAAGAATTATTATCTTGTGAAATGATATTAATAATACAAGAGGTAAAGTAATTTTATGAAAAAAGATAAGGTGCCACAAGATAAAAGTAACCTTGCATCAGCCAATTTTAAAGAGCTGTGTTATGCTGTAGATGAAAATGGAGATTATGTAACCGAGAACAGCAGTGGTTGGGAACCTAAAACAATTGCACTAAGCAACGCAATTCAAGAAATTAACCAGAGAATTGAAGCTGCTAAATCTAGAGTTTTAGATGGGACATCTAGCCCAATTGAGTACTTTATGGAATTGAATAAGATGGATTTAGGTATTCTATCAAGTTATGTAGGAATGTTTCAATGGAGAGTAAAAAGACATTTTAAACCCAAAGTTTTTAAAAAATTATCTGATAAAGTTTTGCAAAAATATGCCAATACTTTTGACATTACTATAGACGAATTAAAAAACAGTATACAATAAATGGAGATAGAATTTGAGCACAAACAGTCTGCACATTGCGAAAATGGTGTGGTCTCTAGTTTGATGAAATTCAACGGATATGAAATAAGCGAGCCAATGATATTTGGTATCGGTTCTGGGTTGCTTTTTTGTTACATCCCATTCCTTAAAATAAACCATGGCCCTGCAATTACCTACAGAGTGATGCCAGGTCAAATTTTTAATAAGTTTGCCAAAAGAGTTGGCGTAAAATTTAAAAAAGAAAAATTTAAAAATGAGGCACTTGCACAAAAACAACTCAATAAAAACCTACAAAATAATATACCAGTAGGTTTACAAGTTGGGGTTTTTAATTTGACTTACTTTCCAGATGAATATCGCTTTCATTTTAATGCACATAATTTGATTGTTTACGGAAAGGAAGGAAATCATTACTTAATAAGTGATCCAATAATGGAGAGGAATACAAAACTTACTAGTAATGAATTAAATAAAGTTAGGTTTGCCAAAGGTGCATTTGCACCTAAAGGACATATGTATTACCCTATTGAATTTCCAAAAGAATTACATTTGGAAGAAGCAATCATCAAAGGCATAAAAAACACTTGTAATACTATGTTGGCTCCAATACCTGTTGTGGGTGTAAAGGGCATAAAATATACGGCAAATTTAATACGAAAATGGCCTAAGAAAAAAGGTGTGAAAGTTGCCAATCACTATCTTGGGCAAATTGTTAGAATGCAAGAAGAAATTGGCACAGGTGGAGGTGGTTTTCGATATATTTATGCGGCATTTTTGCAAGAGGCAAGCAAGGTTTTAAAAAATGATAAGTTGTATGAATTGTCAAAAGAGATGACTGTCATTGGCGATTTGTGGAGGGATTTTGCCTTAGATGCATCTAGAATATACAAAAATAGAAGTGCCAAGTTAGATGTTTATAATAATGTAGCCAATCAGTTGGATGTTCTTGCCGATAAGGAAAAAATATTTTTTCAAAAGTTAAAAAAAGCCATTTAATAAGTGAGTTTTCAGAAAGCAGCTATTCAAGTCAATCAATTAACCAAACGGTATAAAGGCTCTAATTTTGACGCCATTAAACCTATGGATTTGTCTATCGATAAATCAGAGATATTTGGTTTGCTTGGCCCTAATGGCTCTGGTAAAACTACTTTAATTTCCATGCTTTGTGGCTTGATAAAATCTACTTCTGGCACCATAGAAATAGACCAACTGAATTATAAAAAGCACCGAAAAAAAATACAGCGATTTATTGGTGTAGTTCCACAAGAGTATGCACTGTATGCTACTTTAACAGCCTATGAAAACCTAATGTATTTTGGGGCGATGTACGATATTAAAGGTAAAGAATTAAAAAGTAGAATTCTAGAAGCTTTAGAAACTTTGGGCTTATCTGCTTTTGCCAATAAAAAAATATACACTTTTTCTGGAGGTATGCAAAGAAGAGTGAATTTAATTGCGGGTACTTTGCATCAGCCAAAAATTTTATTTTTAGACGAACCAACAGT
>JAUIAA010000259.1 GCA_030425715.1 Bacteroidia bacterium
ACAAAAAGTACACTCATCAATAAACTAGTTGCTAGTTTTACGTTTAAATTTTTCATTGTATTTTAGTTTAATTAATTGTTGTATATTTTTACACTACCATAACTTGCTGATAACTCCACACTTGCTCCGCTACTTTCCTTATTTACATAGCCTTGGTAATATTTTGAAGTTGATTTTACTATTTTCTTTAAATAATTAGTATTTGCAGTATCCATACTAACTCCACCATAACTAGTATTGATATTAAAATCGAAAGAAGCACTGGAATTTATCCCAATTTTAACTCCTGTATATCCTGAATTTATTTTTACCAATTCAAATCCTTCTGCCAGTTCCTCAACTCTAATACCTCCGTAATCTGCCGTAATTTCTAATTTCTTAAAAATTTTACCAAAACGCATGGTTAAATAATCTCCATTTCCATGGATGTAGTTTCCGTTTTCCACCTCAATTTTACCGTAATCACAGGTGAAATCTAAATTTTCAATATGCTCAAAAACTGTGTTGGTATAGTCGGCATTTAACGATATGTTTTTTGCTTTCTCAACTCTTAATTGCGAATAGTCTGCATTAATTTCTCCCCCATTCATCAATTCAATCACTGAGTTATTGGTATAATCTATATTGATTTTGTTATGACTGTGGTACAATTCGCCAATAATAATCTTACCATAATCACAGTTAATATCGGCTTGACCTTTCAACTCATTTAAAGAAATAGAACCGTAATCATTATCCAACTTAGTGCTATTGGTTACAGGCATTTTAATTTTATAATCAATTTGAAAGTTTACATTATTATTTTTTGACCCAGACCAATTTGATCTTGAATTTATTCTTGTTTTCGCATATACTTTACTGCTAGACCCTTCAAAATCTACATCAATCTCATCCAATTTTGCAAGTACCTTACTTTCATTGTTGCCACTTACGGTAATTTGGACTTCTATTACTACACGGTTTTCACCCCAAGTAACAATATCAATATTTCCATATTTGTTATCAATATCAACCAAAGCATTTGCATTAACTGTATATTCCTTTTTTAAGGATTTACTCTTTTCATACTTATCCTTTTTAGGATTCGTGTTTCCAAAGCTTAATAATGGTAAAAAGCTTAAAAAAAGCACTATAGTAAGTAATTTATTTTTCATGGTATTTTTATTTAAATTAGACATTTTTTTTAAATTTAAATTATGGTTTCACTAACCGAACTTTCCAACTCTTTTAGCTTATCAAGTTGTTCCATTAAGTTTTGTAAAACCTCAATTCTAGTTTGAAAATTAGAAATCATGGCAAAGACTACGCGTTTGTCTTCATTGCTTTCTTTTAATTGAATGGTTAGCTTTTTATAATTATCTTCTAACTTATTCAACTGCGTAAAAGCATCTTCAATAATTTGCTGATTTTCTGGTGTTTTTTCTTTGTTAATCGATTCTATTTCTTGTTGAATGGTTGCCAAATAAAAGTGTTGGGTTTCTTCCATTTTTGGCGATACATCTGCCAACTCAAGTGCGGTAGGTTCTTGATTATAATTCCCTAAAAAGAAGCCTAACAATAATAAAATGGAAGCTGCAATTCCCATCCAAGCCCAACGAAATTTACTTCCTTTTTTTAGTTTTTTTTGCGCTTGTAATTTTTCTTCAAAACGCTCAAAGTGACCTATGGTTGGTTCTGCAAAATCAAATTCATTTTGCAATTCTTTAATTCTATTTTCTAAATTATTTTCCATTTTTTTGGTCTTTATCATATTATACTGCTTCTTGCATCATACTTCGCAGTTTATTTTTTGCTCTTGAAATAGTTGTTCTGCAATTTTCATTACTAATATTTAAAATTTTTGCAATTTCCTCATTATCATAGCCTTCAATTAAACTTAAGTTTAAAACCATGCGATAATTATCCTTTAACTTATTGATAGCTTCTAAAACTGCTCTAGCTTTTATAGATTTATAATCTTGTATTTCATTTAATTCTTCATTTTCTTCTTCCAGCTTATAGGATACCACCTCTAGTTTCACTTCCTCTACTTTATTATTCTTTTTTAATTGCGAAATACTTCTATTGATTACAATTTTTTTTAACCATGCTCCAAATGCCACTTCACCACTGTAAGAATCTAATTTTGTAAAAGCACTTAAAAAAGCTTCCTGCATTACATCTTCTGCTTCAAAACTATCCTGCAAAATTCTAATTGCTGTATTGTACATTGCCTTATAATACAGCTTATACACTTCAAATTGAGCAGTTGCATCTTGCCTTTTGCATCGCTGCAATAATTGGTTGATATGTGGATAAGTTTCTGACAATTGTTGTTAACTATAATAAAGACAAATCACTTTTTAAACTGTTACAGTTTTACCAAAATAAAATTACAATTTCTAATAATTTATTCATACTCAATTAAATAAATAATTTATTATAAAATAAGTCTATTGGCACAACAATTGAATATATACTGTGATTATGAAAAGCAACTCGATTACAATACATTAGTAATGAGATGCTTAAAATGTATAACAAAACAACAACAAATAATAGCTTGTTGTTTTTCAATGTCAAAATGACTTAATAAACTTATGAGCCATACAAAATTTATAAATATTGACAATTTGTCATTACAGAATATCTTAGAGGAAGATGCGGAATTGATACCGTTAATGACACCTGAAGATGAAGAAGAAATGAAAAATGAAGATGTGCCAGAAATATTACCTATTTTACCTTTGCGCAACACCGTGCTATTTCCAGGCGTTGTAATTCCAATTACCGCGGGTAGGGATGAATCTATTCGATTGATTAAAGAGGCCAATAAAGGAAATAAAACCATTGGTGTAGTTGCTCAAAAAAATGAATCTACAGAAAATCCAGTTTTAGATGATGTTTATCCTATAGGTACGGTAGCTAGAATTTTAAAAATGTTAAAAATGCCAGATGGTAATACCATGGTGGTTTTACAAGGTAAAAAGCGTTTTAAAATTGAAGCACTCGTAGAAGAGAAGCCTTACTTAAAAGCAACGGTAAGTGAAGCCATAGAAAAAACTCCTGCAAAAAGCAATAGTGAATTCAAAGCCATTATTGCTTCGATGAAAGAGCTTTCTTTAAGGATTATTAAAGAAAATCCTAGTTTACCAAGCGAAGCTTCGTTTGCTATTAAAAATATCCAAAGCAACTCGTTTTTAATCAATTTTGTTTCTTCCAATTTAAACTTGGCTACAAGTGAAAAACAAAACTTATTAAATATTGACAACTTAAAAGAGCGCGCATTAGAAACGCTAAAATTCATGAACAAAGAATTACAAAGATTGGAATTGAGTAACGATATCCAATCTAAAGTTCGTGAAGATATGGATCAGCAGCAGCG
>JAUIAA010000260.1 GCA_030425715.1 Bacteroidia bacterium
AGATTGTATACTATCTAATTTATTTGCTAGTTGTACTTTCGCATCTTTTCTATTACAAGAAATTAGTAGCGTAAAAAAGAGAAGAAATAGACCTGTAATTCTCATAAAATTAATTTTAAAACTCAAAAGTAAGCAATATTCACAAGTTGTAGTAGGGCAAGTAATTTTAATAGTTAGATTTATTTATTCTGTATATTTGTGCTTCCAAAATTAAGCAATAAAGCATGCAAAATAAAATACTAATTATAGGTGCCAGCGGGCAGATAGGAACAGAGTTAACCCTAAAATTGAGACAGATTTTTGGTAAGGAAAACGTAGTAGCATCGGATATTAGGAATGGGAACTACGAAGTAATGGATTCTGGTCCGTTTGAAATTTTAGACGTTACCAATAAGGATGATATTTTAAAGGTAGTACAAAAGCATCAAATAAAACAAGTTTATTTGATGGCTGCAATGCTTTCCGCTATAGCGGAGAAGAAACCCAAAAATGCTTGGGAGTTGAACATGGATTCCCTATTTAATATTTTGGATTTAGCAAAAGACAAAATTATTAATAGAATTTTTTGGCCAAGTTCTATTGCTGTGTTTGGACCTTCTTCTCCAAAGCAAAATACGCCACAAGAAACCATAATGAATCCCACAACAGTGTATGGTATAAGTAAATTGGCAGGCGAGAATTGGTGTGCTTATTATCAAAATAAATTTGGAGTAGATGTAAGAAGTATACGATATCCTGGAATTATTAGTTATAAAACAAATCCAGGAGGAGGAACTACAGATTATGCCGTTGAAATATTTTATGGCGCATTGCAAAATAGAAACTATACTTGCTTTTTAAAGGAAGACGCCTATTTACCAATGATGTATATGGATGATGCTATTGATGCCACCATCAATTTGATGCAAGAAGAGAAAATAGAGAAATATACATCGTATAATGTTAGTGCCATTAGCTTTTCGCCAAAAGAAATTGCGCAAGAAATAAAGAAACATATTCCAGAATTTGAAATAAATTACAAACCTGATTCTAGGCAAGGAATTGCAGAAAGTTGGCCTCAAAGTATTGATGACCAGCAAGCAAGAAAAGATTGGAGTTGGAAGCACCAATTTGAATTACCCGAATTGGTAAAAACTATGTTACAAGGGTTACATTATACCATAAAGTAAGGTTTTATCTTTGTTACGTCAAAACAAGTGACAAAAAATAAAAGCTCTATAATATGGAACATGTAATTGCTAAAAGCCTACAAAAAGCATTAGATTATAATGAATATAAATCTTTGATATTAAATCTGTTAAAAGAAGGTAAATCTACAGGTGCAGTACAATCTGATGCTTTATACCAATATACCAAATTAAACGAAAAGCGTATGAAAAGGTTAGACAAACAGGTAAAGTTGTCTGACGAAACAGCTGATAAAGTGCAAAAT
Organism: Bacteroidia bacterium; assembly: GCA_030425715.1. Lineage (GTDB taxonomy): Bacteria > Bacteroidota > Bacteroidia > Flavobacteriales > Flavobacteriaceae > Lutimonas. Next base: position 1,433 of record JAUIAA010000260.1, read on the forward strand.
ATTGAAAAAGAATTTACCTGGTTGGTTTTAACCGAAAGTTGGTGTGGTGATGCTGCTCAAACTTTACCAATTATTAATAAAATTGCCGAGAAAAATACAAATATTGAACTGAAGGTTGTTTTGCGTGATGATAATGAAGATTTAATGAACCAGTTTTTAACCAATGGTTCTAAATCCATTCCAAAATTAGTGGTAGTTGAAAAAGACACGAAAAAAGTAGTAGGCTCATGGGGACCAAGATCTATAGAAGCTACCCAAATGGTAGATACTTATAAAGAGGAACATGGTAAATTGGATGATGAATTTAAAAAAGATTTACAAGTTTGGTATAATAAAGACAAAGGAAAAAGTATAGAAAAAGACATGTCTGAATTTTTAAACAAAATGCAATAAATGATACAACCCAACACTTCATTTTCGGATGATGCAAGAGTTTATATTTTTCCAGCAAGCAGGAAATTTTACCAGCAAGAGCTTTCCATTTTAGAAGATAAAATCCAACAATTTGCCACCAATGATTTTAAGGTTGATTTGGGTTATGCATTGCAATACGATAGGTTTATTATTTTTTTGGTTTCGGAAGAAACATCTTTGAGTTTACAAGAAAATGACCAGTTAATTGGTTTTATACAATCTTTAGAAAAAGAATTAGATATTGTACTTTTAGACAAAGTAAATGTTTGTTTTAAACAAGGAGATTATGTGCAAATGAAACAAATTCCAGAGTTCAAAAAAATGATTAAAAATAGAGGAGTTTCAAAAAAAACTATCGTTTTTAATAATTTAATCAATACCAAATCGGAATTGGAATGTTGTTGGGAAGTGCCTGCTGATGACAGTTGGATTTCTCATTTTTTTTAAACTTCTAAGGTTTTTACATATTCAAGTGGGTCAATGGCGTTTTCTACACAAAATAATCCGCTTTTTGTTCTTCTTAACGCACTTAAATGTGCTCCTGAATTTAGTGCAGTTCCAAAATCATGGGCTAAAGAACGAATATAAGTACCTTTAGAGCAAACTACTCTAAAATTTATTTTTGGCATGGCAATATTTGTGATTTCAAATTCAAATATTTCAATATTTCGAGGTTTTATTTCTGTGGTTTCCCCCCTTCTAGCTAATTCATATAGACGAATTCCATCTTTTTTGACTGCTGAATAAATGGGAGGAAGTTGTTCTATTTTGCCTGTAAAATGTTTAGCAGTATTGTAAATCAATTCTTTATGGATATGTGTAATAGAAAATTCTTTATCTATCTCAGTTTCTAAATCGTACGAAAGAGTTGTAGCACCTAAAGTAAAAGTACCCGTATATTCTTTTTTTTCTGCCTGATATTTTTCAATGTTTTTTGTGAATTTACCAGTGCATATAATTAAAAGCCCTGTAGCCAAAGGATCTAAAGTTCCTGCATGACCAACTTTAATTTTTTTGATCTTGAATTTTTTACGAATTGCCCAACGTAGTTTATTTACCACTTGAAAGGAGGTCCATTCAAGAGGTTTATCAATTAATAAAACTTGACCATTTTTAAAATCTTCTGCTTCCATTTTAATTCCAAAAAGCATAAACAATTGCCATAATTCCTACAATAGCGCAATAAATTGAAAAATAAGATAATTTACTTTTTTTAACCAAGGCTATCATCCATTGGCAAGCAAATAAACCTGAGATAAAAGCTGCTAAAAAACCTACTGAAAGTAATCCAAATTGATTTCCTTGAAATTGTATTTCGCCCCCTAAAATATCTTTAAATACTTTCCCAAAAATTAGGGGTACCACCATTAAAAAAGAAAACCTTGCTGCTTTAGTTCTATCTACCCCTAAAAGCACAGAAGTAGAAATGGTTGCTCCAGATCTTGAAATTCCTGGTAGCATAGCTATAGCTTGTGAAACTCCAATGAGTAATGCGTTT
>JAUIAA010000261.1 GCA_030425715.1 Bacteroidia bacterium
TTACTCGGCATATCCAGCATTTATGCCCAAGGACATGAGGGTTATTATCGATATCCAGATATTTATAAAAACACCATAGTATTTTCGGCAGAGGGAGATATTTGGACGGTTCCAATTAAAGGAGGTTTAGCGCAAAGATTAACTACCCACCCAGAAGAAGAAATTTACCCATCATTTTCACCAGATGGAAAAAATATAGCCTTCTCAGCCAGTTATGAAGGTCCTTTAGAAGTTTATACCATACCTTTTAATGGTGGGTTAACTACAAGATGGACCTATGAAAGGGAATATTCAATAACCAATTGTTGGACTCCAGACGGAAAAATTGTTTACGATACAAATGCTTTTGCAACTTTACCCGATAGGCAATTAGTTACTATTGATACGAATACCAAAGTAAAAAACAGAATACCATTAAGCCAAGCAAGTGAGGCTACATTTAACGAAAACGGTAAAACTGTATATTTTGTTAGACCAAGTTATCACGGTAATGTTACAAAGAGATATAAGGGAGGAACAGCTCGACAAATTTGGAAGTTTACAGAAGGAACTTCCGAAGCCGTAAAATTAACCACAGATTATAATGGCGAGAGTCATCACCCTATGTGGTCAAACGGAAGAGTATATTTCATTACGGATAGAGATGGAATTATGAACATTTGGTCCATGGATGAAAATGGTAAAGATTTAAAACAACATACCAATCATGTTGGGTTTGATATTAGATATGCTAACATGGATGGAGATGTAATTGTTTATCAAATGGGCGCTGATATTTGGTTTTTGAATGTCCAATCGAATGAGAATAAAAAGATCAATATTAAATTGATTTCTGATTTAGATCAATTAAGAGAAAAATGGGAAGAAAACCCGTCTAAATATATCACCTCCATTTCATCAGACAAAAAAGGGGAACATATTGCAATTACTGCTAGAGGTAGAGTTTTTGTTGCACCTGTAAAATCAGGTAGGTTTGTTTCTTTTGTAGATAAGCCCAATGTAAGATATCGCGATGCGGTATTTTCATCAAATGGTAAAGAAATATATACTTTATCAGATGAAAGTGGAGAGTTTGAGTTTGTAAGTATGCCTTCTAATGGTATAGGTATACAAAAGAACTTAACAAAAGATGGTAAAATATTACGATATAGTGGCGTACCTTCCCCAGATGGAAAGTGGTTGGCTTACGACGATTTATCAAATAATATGTACCTATTGAATATTGCAGCTGGAACTAGTAAAAAAATATCCACCAATGAAGAAGGAATTGGTTCATTTTCATGGTCTCCCGACAGTAATTTTATTGCTTTTGTTCAATCTGCAAAGAATAGCATGCAGCAAATACTTGTGTACAATGTTACTACCAATAAATCGTTTCCTATAACTTCAGATAGAGCGAATAGTCTTAGTCCTCAGTGGAGCCCTAATGGTAAGTTTTTGTATTTCCTATCCGACAGAAACTTTACCAGTTTGGTTAGAAGTCCTTGGGGTACTAGGCAACCAGAACCTTATTTTGACGTTAGTGAAAAATTATATGAAGTTGCGCTACAAAAAGGTACTCGATCACCATTTAGACCCAATGACGAATTAGTAAATGCAAAAGATACTTCAGTAGAGCGTGAAAAAACTAAAAAGAAAAAAGCAAATACCGAACCTAAACAGAGCAAGGTAAATGTAATAATAGACCAAGAGAACATTTTATCTAGAATTGTAGAAGTACCTATTAAACCTGGAAATTATAGAAATTTAGCCGTTACAGATAAGGCTATTTATATGATATCTAGAGAAACTGGCGTAAATGCCAAGTCGCATTTAAATGCAGTAAAAATTGATCATGAAAATATAGAACTTAAAGTTATTGCGGAGGATGTAAATAGGTTTCAATTGTCTGGTGATAAGAAAAAAATTCTTATCTCAAAAGGGAAGAACATTTATATGGTTGATGCCGGTACAAGTAAATTAAATGACTTGAATAAGAACAAGGTTGATTTGAGTAGTTGGAAATTTCCTATAAACTCTAAAGAAGATTGGAAACAAATTTTTACCGATGCTTGGCGTATGGAACGCGATTATTTTTACGATAAAAATATGCATGGCATAAATTGGAAGGCCATGCACGATAAATATTATCCGCTGGTAGATAGAATTACCACCCGTTCTGAGTTATCAGACTTGATTGGAAGATTTGTAGGTGAATTATCGGCTTTACATACTAGTGTACGTGGTGGAGATACTAGAAATGACGACAAGGAGATTAAGGTAGCAAATCTTGGAGCTAGGTTGAATAGAAGTGAAAAAGATGGAGGTTTTAGAATTGATTATATTTATAAGGCAGACCCTGACTACCCTGACGAAAAATCACCTCTAGATGATCCCTATTTGGATGTGAAGACTGGAGACATTATTACAAAAGTCAATGGTAAACCAACTTTATTAGCCAATGATTTTGGAGCATTAATTCGAAATCAATCAGGAAATCAAGTAAGACTAGAGTTAAAAAGGGGGAATGTCAAAAAAAATATTATTGTAAAACCAATGGAGAATGCTTATAACTTAAGGTATCGAGATTGGGAGTACACAAGAAGATTAAATGTTGAAAAGAAAAGTCAGAACAAAATAGGTTATGTGCATCTTAGAGCCATGGGTAGTAATGATATTAATCAATGGTATAGAGAATTTTACCCTGTTTTTGATAGACAAGGACTAATAGTAGATGTACGACATAATCGTGGAGGTAATATTGATAGTTTCATTCTGGAAAAATTATTGAGAAAAGCCTGGATGTATTGGAAGTCTAGATCTGGTGAACCATATTGGAATATGCCTTATGCATTTAGAGGGCATATAGTGATATTGGTTGATGAAAATACAGCTTCAGATGGAGAAGCATTTGCAGATGGCTTTAAAAAATTGGGATTAGGAACCGCAATTGGGATGAGAACTTGGGGAGGTGAAATTTGGTTAAATAGTAGTAATAGACTGAGTGATAATGGATTGGCAAGAGCACCTATGATAGGAGTTTATGATGAGAATGGAAACTGGATAATTGAAGGTCATGGTTTTGTACCAGATATTGAGGTGGATAATTTACCTCATGCCACTTTCAATGGTGGAGATGCACAATTAGATGCAGCCATTAAACATTTAGAAGAATTGATCAAAAAAGATCCACGAAAAGTGCCTGATGTACCCAATTACCCAGACAAGTCATTTAATAATAAAAACTAAACTATTTTTAAACACGTAAAAACTTGTCATGAATAAAACTATTTTCATTACTGGTGCTACTGCAGGAATAGGTAAGGCTACAGCCGAAATTTTTGCTAAAAATAA
>JAUIAA010000262.1 GCA_030425715.1 Bacteroidia bacterium
CAAGATGCTCGATTAAAGTTGTTACACCAGTTTTATTTTTTGCCGATAGATAAATACAATCTATTCGATGATTTTCTAAGGCTGAATTTATTTTATTTTCCAATAAATCTTGGGCTACCAAGTCTACTTTATTGGCAATAAGAAGGACTTGTTTGTTTGGGAACTTATTTTTTATTTTTTCAATTTCTTGAATGGTGCTGGGTAATAGATTCTTTTCTTTTATCGCTTTTGTAGCATCAATTAAATAAATAACCAATTGTGCTTGCTCTATTTTTTCGAAGGTTTTTTTTATCCCTATGCTTTCTACTACATCTTTGGTAACTCTAATTCCAGCAGTGTCTATAAATCGATAATTCACCCCGTTTAAGATAATTTCGTCTTCTATAGCATCTCTTGTAGTACCTGCAATATCCGAAACAATCGCTTTTTCTTCATTCAGCAAAGTGTTTAATAAGGTAGATTTCCCAACATTGGGTTCGCCTACAATGGCAACAGGAATCCCATTTTTTAATACATTTCCAACCGAAAAGGAATCGATCAAACGTTTTAGTACATGGGTAATTTTAGATACCAATTCTTGAAACTGTTTTCTGTCGGCAAACTCTACATCTTCTTCTGCAAAGTCTAATTCCAATTCAATGAGCGATGCAAAATTTAACAATTGAGATCGTAATTCTTCAATTTCGTTAGAAAAGCCCCCGCGCATTTGTTGCATGGCAATTTGATGCGATGCTTTAGAATCGGAAGCAATCAAATCGGCAACAGCTTCGGCCTGGCTCAAATCTAGTTTGCCATTGATAAAAGCTCTTAAGGTAAATTCACCAGCATCGGCATGACGAATTCCATTTTTTAAAAATAGTTGCAAAATTTCTTGCTGGATATAAACGGAACCATGGCAAGAAATTTCAACTACATTTTCTCCTGTATAAGAATTTGGATTTTTAAAAATGGAAACTAAAACTTCATCAATAATTCTATTTCCCTCAACAATATGCCCCAAATGGATGGTGTGCGATTTTACCGTTGTCAAATCTTTAGTTCCAAATTTGGACTGAAAAAACCGATTGGCAATTGCAATGGCATTGTTGCCCGACAAACGAATTACTGCTATAGCACCAACTCCAGATGAGGTAGCTAAAGCAATAATGGTGTCGTTCTGTTGAGGTGTTGGATTTGACATGAATTCAAATTATTTTTGCAAAGGTAAAAAGATAAACAATTAGCAAAACATTTCTTGTAACAAATACCATGGAAAAACGTCGAATAGATAAACTAATAAAACATGAAAGAAGATAGACAATTTTTAGTGCTTACACACTTAAGTCAACTTTTGGGTATGGTAACTGGATTTGGAGGTTTTTTAGTGCCATTGATACTATGGATGACCAATAAGGATAAAATTTATGAGCTAGATAGGCAAGGTAAAGAAATTATCAATTTTCAAATTACCCTATTTATTTTTGCCCTTATCTGTATTCCAATGATACTATTATTAGGTTTAGGAATTATTGGATTGATTATAATTGGCTTGGTAGGATTGATATTTCCAATTATTAATGGTATTAAGGTAAGTAATGGAGAGGAGCCAAACTATCCCTTTTCTATTCAATTTATCAAATAAATATAATTTTTTTACGGTGTAAATTAACCATGCACCTTGGCTTGTGTACCTCTTTTTTTCATAAAATCGGCTTCGTATTTTAACAAGCCTTCCCATTTTTTGTTTACAATTTCTTTATCCTGATATTGACGCGCAAAACCTAAAAATGTGGTGTAATGGTTGGCTTCCGAAATCATTAAATCTTTATAAAACTGTACCAATTCAGGGTCTTTTAGATTTTCTGAAAAAACTTTAAAACGCTCACAGCTTCTCGCTTCAATTAAAGCGGCTAAAAGCAACCTTTGAATCAATGCCTCGGTGCGATCTTTGGTTTTTGGAAAATAATTTTTTAAGTGTTTTGCATAATCATTCACTTGGTCTCTTCCCAATACCATATTTCTAGCAATCATCAAATCGTGCACCATTTTAAAATGTTCCATTTCTTCAATGGCTATTTCGCTCATGGCGGATACCAATTCCGTTTCTTCCGAATAGTTGATGATGATAGAAACAGCATTAGATGCAGCTTTTTGTTCCGCGAAAGCGTGATCGGTTAAGATTTGCTGTAAGTCGTTTTTGGCTATGGTTACCCAAGAAGTTTTGGTCTCAAATTTTAGTCCTAACATAATGCAATATATTTTGATTGCAAAAATAAAGTTTTTAAAACTTGAAAACAGAAGTTAGGATACCATTTTTTCTAATCGTAATCCAAAATCGGTTAAGGCTTTGGTTTCTTTGGTGCTAGCAAGTCTTTCTTTATCTACGATCAATAATGATTTTCCGTTGGATTCAATATGGTAATACGGATTACTTTCGAAAAATAATATCAAAGCATCTGTAAAGAACTGCCTAATTTCTAGCTCATGCTCACCAGACAAGAAAAACCTTTTGGAAAAATCAGGGTGTTCTTTTAGATCAATATCTTTATAACCAGTAAAGTGATAGATATATTCAAAAAGACCTTCTTTATCTAAGGTAAAGGATGGAATGGTTTTATTTAGTTCTATGCGCATCATCGAAGCTCGTATTATTTGTTTGGCAATAAACTCACCTTCGGTAAATTCAACATCAAAAAAACTACAATTTTTATTTTTTATTACGTTTGATACACGCTTGATTTTACGGGTTTTAAAGTAACCAAATTCACTTAATTTTAATTTCCCTTTTGGGAAAGTAGCAGTGTAGTCCCAGTGAAATTCTTTGGCTATTTTTTGTAAAGATTTTTGTCTTTTGGTAAGGTTAGAGGCGGTTGCATTTTTAAAAGGTAAAACTCTTCGTAAAGCAAATGGGTGTTTTGTATTTGCGCCGTGTAAGTCTAAACCAATAACTTCAAAATGCCCTCCTTTACGGTTAAAAACATCTATATAACTACTTAAATTAAGCATTACCGTATGATCTACAAAATCGCACATAGAAAAATCGACAATAACATCTTCATTTTCTGGAATTTGATCTAAATTATTTTTAAGCTTATAAAAATTTAAAAAATTGCAAAAATTGGTAACGCTTACATAGTAGTTTTGTTTTTCACTTCCCTCTTTATACATCAATACATTTGGTTTGGCAACGTTTTTAAAGAAAAAAGAAAAACTTTTATTTAAAATTATATGTATTACAAAGGTCATTGCTATTCCGGTTAAAATACCTGTAATTAAGCTGGTGGCAATAGTAACCAAAAGGGTAGTTAAAAAAATAAGCAACTGCTCTTTGCCAATTTTAAATACTTTAAT
>JAUIAA010000263.1 GCA_030425715.1 Bacteroidia bacterium
TCCAATAAAATGGATACATCATATACCTGTGCTTTTTTTAGCAGGGGCACTAGATCACCCTTCTAGAAATGAAACTTTACAAAGAATTGCTTTAGAAAACAGAAGCCTTGATGGTAATTGGGTCTTTGCTACAGAACCTAATGTAGATCATTTTGGTGGTATGGAAGCTTCTTATGCCCTTATTCAGCTCTTATTTAGTAAAGCTTTGGCTTTGCGTCTTCCCTCACCTACTTCTACTGATTTAGAAAATATAAATACGGCGTTTGGATGGTTGGGCAACTATGAAGATTTTACCGTTTATTCTTATGAAAATTACCCAAATAACAAAGAGGAGGCTGCATGGCTGGTAGATGAAGTATTTGCAAAAGCTTGGGTGCAATACCAAACGCCAAAATAAGAGGTTCATTTTCTGCGGTTTCTACGACTTAAAAATTTATTCCATTTTAACACTATTGTTAGCGTCCTTTTCTTACATTTGTAGCGGACACTATTGTCCTTTATTATTTCGTAAATAGCTGATTATCTAATCTTTTCATCTATTTACACTGATAATTTATCATCCTTAAAATAAAAAAACAAGTAAAATATATCAAATGTCGAAAACACATACGTTCCATATTCCAGTAATGGGTATCGGATTTACCATTGACACTCCGCTAAAAGTAGCACATTTAGGAATTGATTCTGTAATTTCTTTAGTAGATGATATTCTTATAGAAAAACTACGTAAAATGTATGCCAAACAGTACCAACTTCCTTATGAAGAAATAACAGAAGATGTAGACGATTTTAGAGCAAAACGCATCACCTCTTACTTAAATTTAGTGCAAGATGTAGTAAATGATAAAATTGAACAGCTTAAAAACACTACCGCTGAAAAAAGTACAGCACTAAAACAATACATAGATACCTTACCCGATAGCTCCACTATAAAAAAGCAGTTTGCTGCTCTATCGTGGAATAAAGTGAATTTTTCCGAGCTTAAAAAAGCACTTAGCAATTCCCTTTCTATGGGAAGTATTGATGTAAATATTATGACCAAAGTAGACAAAGAAAACTATAAAAAAAAGGAGCTTTTACCTACCATTTATAATGATGCTCATGCCGCTTTAAGAGGATTTGCCCATAGCAAACTTTCCTCTTCTTTGGTACTATCTGCAGGTATGAATCCTAGGTTATACAGCTATATTGAAAATTTTGGAGATTTTTATCCAGATGCTAAAGGTAACATCAAAAAGAAAATAATTTTAAAGGTTAGCGATTATCGTTCTGCTTTGATACAAGGTAAATTTTTAGCAAAAAAAGGTATTTGGGTATCTGAATATAGAATTGAATCTGGATTGAATTGTGGTGGTCATGCCTTTGCTACCGATGGTTATTTAATTGGTCCTATATTAGAACAGTTTAAAATAAACAGAACAGCATTGGCTGCTGAAACTCATGAACTACTCGTTAAAGTTCTTGAACAAAAGAATTACCCTATTCCTGCAGCACCACTTCCTATAAAAATTACAGCGCAAGGGGGTGTAGGTACGGCAGAAGAACATCAGTTTTTAATAGAGCAATACGGTGTAGATTCGGTTGGTTGGGGCTCCCCATTTTTATTGGTTCCAGAGGCTACTACGGTAGATGATGCCACCTTAGATAAATTGGCCAAAGCAAAAGAGGAAGACTTGTATTTGAGTGATATTTCTCCTTTAGGTGTGCCGTTTAACAATTTAAAAGGAAATACCAAAGATGCCGAAAAGCAAAAGCTTATAGACAAGAATCGCCCGGGTAGCGCTTGTCCGAAAAAGTTTGTTGCCTTAAACAAAGAATTTACAGAGCAAGGAATCTGTACTGCTTCTAGGCAATACCAACATTTAAAAATTAAGGAACTGGAAGCAAAGCAGCTTAACAAAACAGATTTTGATCAAGAGTTACATAAAATTACCGAAAAATCATGTACCTGTGTTGGGTTGGGTACTTCTGCCCTACTCAAATACGATTTAGGTACCAAGGTGGAAGGAGAAGGTGTTTCGGTTTGTCCTGGGCCAAATATGGCTTATTTCTCAAAAAAATTATCCTTAAAAGAAATCATAGGTCATATTTACGGAAAATCACAAAACATAGTACGGCAAGACCGCCCCAATATGTTTACCAAAGAATTACAGGTATATATAGATTATATTCAAGATAAGATTACTGCAAGTAAAAATGGAATTGCAGCCAAAGACAAAAGGTATTTTGGTAAGTTTATTGGTAATTTAAAAGAAGGAATAGCCTATTACCAAGATTTATTAAATACTACAAAAAATGCTTTTGAAGATTCTAAATCCATAATTCTTAACGACTTGAGTTTAGGTTTACTTTCTTTACAAAAATTAAATCTACAAGTAGATTTATTAGAGGTAAAATGCTAAATATTTTTTATTTACCAAATATTTGGTTGTATTAAAGAGGTAGTATATAGTTTAATATATGTTTTTTAGCTAAATAATACCTCTTTACTTTTTTGGTCTATTTATTTTTAGATTTACTAAAATTATAGACATGAAATATATTGCAGTTACTTTATTGGTTTGGATTACTTTTGCCTGTACCACTAAAAAAGAGAAGCCTATTCCTACTTCAAACCACAAAACCCAAGAAGTTTCTCCAATTATTGGAACCTGGAAATTGGTTTATGGTGAAATTAGAGAAAAAGATTCGGTAGAAATCAAAGATTTATCCAAATCCGAATTCATTAAAATCATAAACGATACGCATTTTGCTTTTTTTAATCAAGAAGCAGGAACTGCAGATAATTTTTATGGTGGTGCTGGAACTTATACTTTAAAAGGCAAAGAATATACGGAAGTATTGGATTACTTAGGGGTTTTGGAAGTTAGAGGACATCATTTTCCTTTTACCGTTGAATTTAAAGGAGATAGCTTGATTCAGTATGGTTTAGAAGATGTACCAGATGCGGGCATTAAAAGACATATAGTAGAGAAATATATAAGAGTGAAATAAGTTAGCATGGTTCATGGTTGTGAAGATTATGTCTTTTAAAATATGAAGTACTAAAGAAACAGACTGCCGCGTCGTTTGTGCCTCATTCCTCGCAGTGACGTGTAAGGAAACGTCATTGCGAGTGAAACGAAGCAATCTCATGATGAAGTACTAAAACAACAGACTGCCGCGTCGTTCGTACCTCACAACTCGCAGTGACGATGGTGGGACTGCCACGCTGTGCTCGCAGTGACGGTTAACTGCCACGTCGTTCGTACCTCACAACTCGCAGTGACGATGGTGGGACTGCCGCGTCGTTTGTGCCTTATAACTC
>JAUIAA010000264.1 GCA_030425715.1 Bacteroidia bacterium
TTATAATTAGAGTTGGTTTTTAATTGTCCAGATTCGTAGTAAATCTTGCGGTTACCATCCAATATTCCATTTTTATAATGTACCAATTGAAATAGCTTGCCATTTTCGAAATACCATTTTACTTCTCCTTCATAATCGGGATCTGTTTCCGAATGTGCATAGGCTTCCATTTGCTTCGCACCAGAGAGGTAATAATCGACCTGTAAATATAAATTTCCTTTTTTCTTTACTTTTGGACGGTAATAATCTGCAGATTTTTTATCAGCTACCTTCCAGTTTGAATCGTACCAAATGGTGTCTTTTTGAGCTAAAATTGTACTACTTAATAAAAAGCATACAATACAAAGAAGTATTATTGAATTTTTCATAATGTTATAATTGAGTGTGTTTAAACCAAACCTATCCTCTAAGCTAAAATAAAGCTATACTAGATATTTAGGGGTTGTAATTTTCTCAATCTAACATCCAAAATAAATGGACTAGGTCTAGGTATTCCTTTACAAAATTGGCGTTGATCCTTTACCGAGACTATCACAAATATAATGATTATTTTGGCAAAAAGGAAGTAAAGTGCTTAAAATAAAGGCTTTGATTTGCTCTTTTTCTTTTTCAGGATAAAGTAGGTGCACATTTGCACCAGCGTCTAGGGTAAAGCAGATATTTGCTTTAGTTTCCTTTCTATATTTCCAAATTTGTTCTATAATTTTTAAGGTATTTGGTTGCATCAAAATAAAGTATGGATTGGAAGTCATCATCATAGCATGTAGCGATAATGCTTCACTTTCTACAATAGGTATAAACTCATCTAAATTACCCGTTTGCAGTACGGTGCTAATTTTTGATAGATTTTCTTCTGCTTGTTTAAATCTACTTTCCGCGAAAGCGTGCTGATGCATCAAATTATGCCCAATAGTGCTGGAAACCTGTTTTTCTCCTTTGTCTACCAAAAGTATGGTATCTTGGTAATTGTGAAAATTTGCATGCACTTTAAATGGAAATTCAACACCAAAAAGATTGGAACTATTTGGAATGGAGGTGTGTGCACCCCAAACCACCAATTCCCCTTGAATGCTTCTAGCGGCAGATCCTGAACCAAGTCTTGCCAAAAAAGAAGCTTTTTGATAAAAGTACTCTTCAGAAATAGCTGGGTTTATTTTTTTTTCCAAACTTATAAAACACATAGCCAAAGCAGCCATACCACTTGCAGAAGAAGCGATTCCGCTACTATGTGGAAAGGTGTTTTCGGTTTTAATTTCTAAATTGTAATACTTTAAATAGGGGGTATAAGAAGAAATTCTTTCGATAAATTGCTTAATTTTTGGTAGAAATTCTGGAGAAGGTTTCCCTTCAAAAAAAACCTCGATATCTTGATTTTTTTGTTGATTGTTTAGTCTAAAATCTACCGTAGTTAGCGTATTACAATGGTTTAAGGTAAAACTTAAAGAAGCATTTTTAGGAATTTGAGGCTCACTTTTCCCCCAGTATTTTACCAAAGCAATATTGCTCGGACTTTTCCAGGTAAAGTTTGCATTTTGAGGTAAATCATTTTTTGAAAAGGAACAAATAAATGCTTCGGTAGTTGCCATAAATTGAATTTGTGCAAAGATAATTTTTAGTTTACAAAGATTCTAATTTATTTAAAACAGAAGATTTGTAACTGCGACTAATAGGAATAGATTTATTTTTCAGTTCAATATGTTCGTTGGTAAAAGAGACCACATGTGCCAGAGAGATAATATAGGAGCGATGGGTTCGTAAAAAATTTCTAGTGGGTAATTTTGCTTCAATATTTCCGATGGTTTCTCTAGTGACCACACTACCATTTTCTAACACAATTTTAATATAATCTCCTGTGCTTTCTATGTATTTAATTTCATTAAAATTGACCTTTACCATTTTCCGATCTGCACGAACAAACATAAAGTTTTGTTGCTCTTCTAAAACGGGAATTGGTGCTATTTTTTTTAATCGGGTTTCGTTAAAAAACTTATGGATAGCTTGGTATAATCTTTCAAAAGAAATGGGCTTTAATAAATAATCAACTGCCTGTAAGTCAAAACCTTCAATGGCATATTCGCGATAGGCAGTGGTGAAAATTATTTTTACATTTTTGGGGATAGATTTGGCAAATGCCAAGCCAGAAATTTCTGGCATATTGATATCGAGAAAAATTAAATCTATTGTATTGTTTTCCAAAACATTGTATGCTTCGATTGCATTTTTGCAAGATGCAATAATTTTAATTTTTTCTATTTTTTGCAAATGATTTTCTAGTATTTCTCTAGCGATTACCTCATCATCAATAATAATACACTGTATGGTTTTTGACATATCAATGGGTTGTTAAATTTTTTACTAGCAAATTCACCTCGTATAGATTGTTAGTAATTTTACTGCCTAGTTCAAATTGATTTGGATATAATATTTCTAACCTTTTTTTGATGTTTTCTAGCCCAATACCACTTTGATTTTTATGTAACTCTTTATCTAAAAATGAATTTGAAATGTAAAAATACAAATCGCGTTTTTTAATTTTCACAACAATATTGACCTGCAACGTACCTTCAATTATGTTGCCATGTTTGAAGGCATTTTCTACAAATGGAATTAAAAGCATGGGTGCTATTTCGGCGGTTTCTAAAATATTTTCTTTGGTAAAATTTACTTGTAGCGTTTCTTGAAACCTAATTTTTTCTAAATCCATATATTCTTGAATATGTTCTATTTCGTCTTTTAAAAACACCTTAGGCTTGTTTACTTGGTACAGAATATAATCTAATAAATTGGATAATTTTAAAATAATTTCTGGTGTGTTTTTAGATTGTTTTAAAGCAAAACCATAAATGGTGTTTAAAGTATTGAATAAAAAATGGGGATGGATTTGCTTTTTTAAAAATTGTAGTTGGGTTTCTAGTATTTTATTTTCTAATACTTTATTTTTTGAGGTGGCTTCAAAACTATGGTTTAACAAGCTAACAAAACTAACAATAGCCACAATAAGATACACTAGAATTAGTATAAAAACATAATTTCTGCTCATGGGAGGCATATTTTTTACTTCGAGATTGGAAAGAAAAATCAAACTCCCAAAAATGGCAATTAAGATTAAGTAGGTTGAAAATACCAAGGTGTATAAACTATATAACGTAAAAAGTATATATTTTTTAGCGAGTAAAAATTTTGGAATTAAAAAATAGATTACAAAGTAGGAAGTAACCATGGTTATGGGTAGTAAAAAACTAGAAAACCAAGTTACATAAGTGGTGTTGTTAGAATTATAGCTAAAAAAGTA
>JAUIAA010000265.1 GCA_030425715.1 Bacteroidia bacterium
ATTATTATAGATTTAAGAAGGTATTTGGTAATGGAAGAATCTGCAGCACCACAAGAGTTGAATATGATGATGACTAATGTAGAAAACAACGGAGCACCATGGCAGTACAACCAAATGGATAGATTGAACTGGAAAGACGAAAATTAATTTTTAAAAATACAGTAATGAAAGTACCAACAATGGCAGAAATGATGGCAGAAGGAAAAACTCCTGAAGTTTTATTTTGGGTTGGATGCGCAGGAAGTTTTGACGATAGAGCTAAGAAAATAACCAAAGCTTTTGTTAAAATACTAAATAAGGCAAGCGTTTCTTTTGCGGTTTTAGGTACAGAAGAAGGCTGTACTGGCGATCCCGCAAAAAGAGCAGGTAATGAGTTTCTTTTCCAAATGCAGGCCATGACAAACATTGAGGTACTTAATGCCTATGCAATTAAAAAAATTGTAACGGCTTGCCCGCATTGTTTCAATACGATTAAAAATGAATATCCTGAACTAGGTGGCAATTATGAAGTAGTACACCATACCCAGTTGATTAATGATTTATTTGCGCAAGGAAAAATCACCATGAAAGGTGGAGATTTTAAAGGGAAAAGAATTACCTTTCATGATCCTTGTTATTTAGGTAGAGCAAACGATGTTTATGAGGCACCAAGAGAATTGATTCAAAAATTAGATGTAGAATTGGTGGAAATGAAAAGATGCAGATCAAAAGGTTTGTGTTGTGGTGCTGGCGGGGCTCAAATGTTTAAGGAACCAGAAAAAGGAAACAAAGATATCAATGTAGAGCGTACCGAAGATGCGCTTGCTGTGAAGCCAAATATAATTGCTACTGGCTGCCCATTTTGTAATACCATGATTACGGATGGAATAAAAAATAAAGAAAAAGAAGCTGAAATAGAAGTGTTAGACATTGCAGAATTAATTGCCAATGCCAATGATTTATAAGCTTTAAATAATAACTATGCCTTTTGTGAGAGATAAAAATTTGGTAAATATATACGAAGAAATCGATAAAGCAAACGATACAATAAAAACGTTGAAAACTGCTTTAAAAGACGAGGAAGAAAACAACTCTGTATTGCGTAAGCATAGAATTGTATTAGGGGTTTTTGGACTGGTATTATTGATTTTATTTCTTTGGTCCTTTCTGCCAAAATCAAAACAGTACAAAGAAGAATATTTAATTAAAAATAATTTGAGTATTGTAGATACGGATTCCTTGCACAAATTGCAACGTAAAGCAAAACAGGTAATTGCAATTGATTCTGCAAAAACCGCTATTTCTGAATTGAGTATTGTTTACAGTATCCAAATTGGTGCTTATGCCAATTTTAATTCCAATTTAATTTCAGATGATTTAGCACATTTAGAAGAGTTTGAAATGAATGGCTTAAACAAATATGCTATAGGAAAATATACTACTTATAAAGAAGCTGTGGTTTTAAGAGATGACTTAAGACGTTTAGGCTTTAAAGATTGCTTTATTATAGCCAAATCTTATGGCCAACAAGTGAATATTAAAGAAGCTTTGGAGTTAAGCGGAGAGGAATGGATAAGGGGCACAGCTAATGCAGTACCCTCAAAAAAATAAATTTCAATTATAATTTGGCTTCACTAAAATCTTGGCTCAAAGCTGCACGTTTAAGAACCTTGCCTTTATCCTTATCAGGAATTATTATTGGTGCTTTTTTGGCAGCTTCGCAAAATGTTTTTGAGTTCTCTATTTTTCTACTTTCCGTGCTTACTACAGTTGGATTTCAAGTAATTTCTAATTTTGCAAACGACTATGGAGATGGTGTAAAGGGGACAGATAATGAAGAAAGAATAGGTCCAATAAGAGCTTTGCAAAGTGGTGAAATTACACCTGAACAAATGCTTAATGCAATAAAATTAACAGGAATAATTACCATGATAATTGCTATAATTTTGGTAATTGTTGCCTTTGGAAAAGAGCATGTTGTCTACATACTACTTTTTATTTTTTTAGGACTAGCCAGTATTGTAGCAGCCATTAAGTATACTGTTGGAGATAAAGCTTATGGTTATAGTGGTTACGGGGACGTATTCGTGTTTTTATTTTTTGGAGTGTTAAGCGTGTGCGGTTCCTATTTTTTGTATGCAAAAGAACTAGATTATACCGTACTTTTTCCATCATTTAGTATCGGGTTGTTAAGTGTTGGGGTACTGAATCTAAACAATATGCGTGACCGCATATCTGATGAAAAAGCAGGGAAAAGAACTTTGGTTGTAAAAATTGGCAATGAATTTGCAAAATACTACCATTATTATCTAATTGTAGCATCCTTTTTATTTGCCTTTTTATATACAGCTATTTGTTATCAATCACCTTTTCAATACTTATTTTTACTGGCTTATATCCCTATTGGAAAACACTTTTTTACAGTTTATAGAAATAGAAATCCAAAAGATTTAGATCCTGAATTGAAAAAATTAGCTTTATCCACCTGCCTATTTGCTTTGCTTTTTGGAATTGGACTAATATTGTAATTTTATGATAAAAATCATTTCTATAAAAGACTTTTTAGTCTATTTTTGCATTAGAGTTAGAACAAAGTGAAAAAATTAATATTTACGCATCTCTTATTAAACTTATACTTACTAGCTTTAGTGCAGCCAGCATTGCCGCTAGTTGATTATGTAGTAAATTACGACTATATTGTAGCAGAACTTTGTGTAAATAAAACCAATAATATAAAAGGCTGTAACGGAAAGTGTTATTTAGGGAAACAAATTAAACAGCATACCGATAGCGAGAATAAGCAAAATAACTTGCCAAAATTACCAAAAATTGATGTTTCTTCCTACCCAATATTTGTCCTGTTCGAAAGTACTTTAAAGAATTTTACCTTATCCATTTTTCAAGTAAAACATAATTTTAAAATCCCTAATAGTTTAATAGAAAGCTATTTAGTTTCTATCTTTCACCCTCCACAATAGTATTTATTTACTTTTTTAATCAATCTTGAAAGGATTGGAATTGACAATAAATTTAATTAAAACAAAATTTAATGCATATATCTGTATGCCAGATATATGCCATTACCTAATAAATAAATACAAAATGAAACTATTTAATTACTTAACCCTGCTTGTATTTTTCATCGCTTTTTCTTCTTGTTCTGAAGACAATGATCCAGCAGATCCCAAAAATGAAATTGCAGATTTAATAAAAGTACAGGAATTATCAAACGATACACATATTGTAGAATTATATACCAGTACAGGAATTTTTTTTAATGGCTATAATAACATTTCCATACGTA
>JAUIAA010000266.1 GCA_030425715.1 Bacteroidia bacterium
CGTTCATCAAGGTAGATTTCCCTACATTGGTGTAGCCCACCAATGCAACTCGAACCATTTTCCCTCGGTTTTTTCGCTGAATCGCCATTTGCTTGTCAATTGTTTTTAACTTCTTTTTTAGCAAAGCAATCTTATCGCGAATAATTCTTCTATCCGTTTCTATCTCCGTTTCCCCTGGCCCTCTTAAACCAATCCCCCCTTTTTGACGTTCTAAATGGGTCCATAACCTAGTTAATCTTGGTAATAAATATTGGCATTGCGCAAGTTCTACTTGTGTTCTGGCATAAGAAGTTTGTGCGCGTTGGGCAAAAATATCTAGTATTAAATTGGTTCTATCTAGTATTTTACAATCTAATATTTTTTCAATATTTCTAAGTTGTGCAGGGTTTAATTCATCATCAAAAATTACCGTTTGAATATTGTGGTTGTCGATATACTCTTTCACCTCATCCAATTTTCCTGTACCAATAAAAGTTTTTGGGTTTGGAACATCTAATTTTTGGGTAAATCTTTTTTTTGCTGTACCGCCTGCGGTAAAAGTTAAAAATTCCAATTCATCTAAATACTCTTTAGATTTTTCTTCATTTTGTTGGTTGGTAATCACACCAATCATTACCACATTTTCTATCTCTTTTTTTCTTTCTTCAATCATATTACAAATTTACGGAGCTTTTTTTATTATTTTCGATTTATGATAAGCCAATATACAATAGCTTTTTATAATGTAGAAAATCTTTTTGATGCAGAGCACAACGATTATACTTTAGATTTGGATTATACCCCTCAAGGGGAATTAGAATGGAATGAAGATAGATATCAGCGTAAAATCAATAACCTAAGTAAAGTAATTTCAAAAATTGGATTTGCCCAAAATGGACTTCCTCCAATTTTTTTAGGCTTGGCAGAGGTAGAAAATAGTACATGTTTAGAGGATTTGGTGAAAGAAGAAAAACTAGCAGCTTATAACTATGATTTTGTACATTATGATTCGCCCGATGAGCGCGGCGTGGATGTTGCCTTTTTATACCAAAAAGAACATTTTGAATTAACCTATTCTGATACATATACTTTGTATTTGTCTGATAAAGAAAATAATAGAGATTACACTCGCGATATACTTTTGGTTGCTGGTCAACTTTTTGGAGAGGCCGTATACATCATTGTAAATCACTGGCCCTCTAGGATTTCTAGCGAAAAACCATCTGATGAAAAACGAGTTGCAGCAGCAAAAAAAGTAAAGGAAATTATTGCAGAAATTCACAAAGAATCCAAAAATCCAAAAATTGTAATTTTGGGTGATTTTAACGATACTCCAAAAGACCGTAGTATTAAAAACTATTTAATGACGGAAGATTTATTTAATCCTATGCTTGACCTACAACTGCAAAAAAAAGGAAGTACCAAACATCGTGGGAAATGGTATTTATTTGATCAAATTATTTTGAGTAAAAATTTTTTAAGTAGCAAAAACAACAAATTTCTAAAGGCACATATTTTTGATGATTTCTTTTTACAAGAAAAATCGGGCAAACGAAAAGGTGCTCCCAAACGAACCTATTTAGGCAAATGGCACCAAGGCGGTTTTAGCGATCATTTTCCAGTTTTTGCATCTTTTCAAAAATAGCTATTCCGACGTAATCCTAACATTATCAATTTCATATGTGGTGGTTATGCCAGGGTCACTTCCTTGGTATTTAAACCCAATAACAATATCTCCTGACAAACAGCTTAGGTTTATTGTTCCTGAAGAAATAAATTGAGATTCATAACTATTACTAGGCCCAACAGGAATATTTGCATTTAATTGTTGCCAATGGGCCTCTTGAATATTGCCGTTAAAATTTTGAGATACCCAAATGGTTAAGGCTTTTCCATTATCGTAGTAGGCTTGTGTATCAAATTTCAATACGGGGTTT
The DNA here is from genome assembly GCA_030425715.1 of Bacteroidia bacterium. Taxonomy (GTDB): domain Bacteria; phylum Bacteroidota; class Bacteroidia; order Flavobacteriales; family Flavobacteriaceae; genus Lutimonas. The sequence goes on from JAUIAA010000266.1 coordinate 1,917, forward strand.
ATAGAATTTTTAAGATTAATTTTTGGCGTAATCAACCAAGCTTCCATCGGGTTTTCTTCTGATCCATAAGCGGAAACTCTTACAATTACATTTCCTTTATCTGTTCCTTTGGTAAATCTTTCGTTACCAAAGTACAGGTTTTGATTGATCCACCCCAGTGTTTCTAAGTCTTTTGTTTTGGTAATGTTTTCAAAATTTTCTGCAAAAATGATTTGATTTCCTGATGAAATTTCTCCTTCACAATTTAAAAATTCAGGATCACATCTTTCTTCATTTATAAAATTTAAAGCTTCAGGATTGTTTACAACCAACACATATTTTTCTAAGTAAAAATCTTTAGTAAAAACCGCTTCAATTGTACCTGATTTAGCTGTAATTAAATTTGATTTAAAATCAGCAAAAGTATTGGTACTTAAAACGGTACTTAATAAAGTATTGCATTGTATCATATTTCGTTCTCCATTGTAATTGTCATATGGTTCTCCTGCAAAAGTTTTTCCTAACTCGACAAAACCAAACTGCATATGGTCTACCTCAACATAAGTGTTTAACAATTCTTTGGAAAATTGAGGTATTTCTATAGACAATGGGGTTAACACTTCTGTTTCTGTAGATCGTATCAAATAATTGTCTACCAATGAAGCTGGAATCTCAGTAATTTTATTTTGATTTACTAGGCCGATTTTATAGATTCCTTCTGTGCCAGTTACACTCAATCCTGCCATGGGTATCCATAATTTTCTTCCCAAATTATATTTGGTATAATAGGCTCTAACATCAATTAATATTTCAATCCCTGAGGTGGGATTTTCATAATGGTCTTGTATAATTAATCTTTTATAAAAGTTACCTGCTTCATCACTTGAAATTACATAGCCTTCCATAACCGCATCATCACTTTCGTCAAATGTGTAAATTGTTACACCCGACTGGTCAAAAGCTTTTTTAATGGCTAAAATATTAGAGTTTGCCGTAATATTAGGTGCTTCAAATTCAACTTTTGGGACTTCAAAATCATCTGTTTTTACACAGGAAATCATAAGATAAATACCTACCAAAAATAAGATTCTAAATACCTTAAACTTGTAAAACATAACTTAAATTTTAAATTCTAACATAAACGGATACATAATAAGTAGCACCGTACCCATACCAATATTTGTTGCCAAAAAGTGGTTTATTTCGGGTTTTATCTTCTAACAAAGTATGGTAATTGGCGTTTCTTGATTGTTCAAATCCGCCAGTTTTATAGTTCGTGTTTAATATATTGCTCACATTTGTAAAAAAACCGAAATAGTAATCCTTAATTTTCCATGATTTTCCACCCACTAA
>JAUIAA010000267.1 GCA_030425715.1 Bacteroidia bacterium
ATATTGTCAGGAGCGGTTAATTTATAACCAGTATAAACCAAAATTGCTGCTAAGGCCGATAATGGAATTTTTCTCAATTGTTCTTGAAATAGCAGTATAAAAAGTACTAAAAATGCGGCATGAAAAAAGTTAGAAGAACGATTTGTTCCATTGTTATTTACGTTTACTGAGCTTCTTGCGATAACGGTTACTACATTTAACCCACCTAAAAAACCACTTACAATACTTGCAGCACCAAGTGCTTTTAAATCTCTATTTACATTAGAACGCCTTTTTAACGGATCAAGTTTATCCACCGCTTTAATACTTAATAAAGATTCTATACTAGAGATAAACGTAATTCCCAATACCGCCGCAATAAAATTACCTTGAAACATGATGGAAAAATCTGGATGTGCAAAATTAGAAAACACATCATTAGGAATATTGATTAATAAATTACTATGGATAGGGTAGGGCGATTTTAAAAAATATTCATAATAATAGCTCATTCCTATAGCTAAAATAACGATCCACATCGGCGCAGGAATCAGTTGAAAGTACCGATTTCTAATTTTGCCATAAAATATCATGATAAGTAAACTAACCACTCCTGCTAATCCAGCATTAAAAACACTAGAATCACTAGTTTTTAACCATTGAAGAATACCATTTGGAGCCTGAGAAACTAATTCAATTATACTACCGTTAATGGTTGAATTACCGAGCATTACATGAAATTGTTTTGCAAAAATTCCAATTCCAATTGCTGCAAGCATCCCTTGTATGGCAGATGCAGGAAAAAAATCGGCCAAGGTACCCATTCTTAAAAATCCCAATAAGGCCATCAAAGCTCCAGAAAAAACAATGGCAGCTAAGGTGTATAAATACCCTTGGTGTAAATCACCGTTTCCTAAGGTGGTAATTGCACCGAGTAAAACTACAACCAAACCATTTCCTGGCCCCGTAATGGTTACATTCGACCCTCCTAAAAAAGAAATTAAAAAACCACCAACTACCGAAGCAATTATTCCTGAAATTGGAGGGGCTTCTGATGCTAAGGCTAGACCTAAAGCCAAAGGTAGCGCGATAAGAGAAACTACAAACCCAGAGAAAATATTTTTGGGTAAATCGCTTAAAAAAGTACCTTCTGTTTGGTGTTTTTTGCTCATAAATTATTTTACAATTAAAACATCGGTTGGTAATTCTGATAAAATATATTCTAAATCGTGCGGAAAAATTCTATCTAATAAAGAAGTTCTTGTGGGAGCATTCATAATTAATAAATCGGCTCTAACCACCTTGGCATAATGACCAATAGAGTAACCTCGTTTACCAAAAATACTTTGTGTTTGAATTGCTATGTTTTTCTTGTCTTTTTCATCAATTGTGGTTAAAATATCTTTCACCCTAATTTCTTCTCTAATTTTAATGCGCTCTTTCATAATTGCCATTTTTCGTAAGGATCTATCATCATTTACTTTTACAGCAAGTTCTTGCTTGTTAATTTCTTCAACAATCGTAACTTTTTTACACCCCAAACCTTGAGACACATAGAAGGATGCATCAATAGTAAATTTTGTCCGGGGATCTTTTAATCCATTAACTACTATGTGCTTACATGGAATTCTTTCTAGTGAATGTTTTATTAAAAGTAGTACAGAGCAGGGAGCATTTCGGGTGAGTTTTCTAGCAATAGAACCCACGTAATAACGAAATAAATTTTCGCGTTGTTGGGCTCCAATAATCAATAAATCTATGCCATTTTTCGTACACTCATTTAAAATTACTTCTACAGGATTTCCTTCTTGAAAAATTAAACGAATTGGTTTTTCTGTTTTGGGACCTTCCTCAAAAATAGCTTTAATTTTAGCTTCTTTTTCGTCGGTTTTATTTCCAACATGTACACAAACCAATTCTGCACCAAACATATTGGAAAGTCGAATAGACTCAAATATATTGGCTTTTAAATTTGGGGAGAAAGCAACTCCAATGAGTATTTTATTAAAGGGATGTAACATGTATAATTTTGAAAAAGCTAAAGATAGAGATTATGGTCAAACCGCCAAATTAAACATCCAATTTAAAGGTGTTTCTTAACAAAACTATTGCTTTGTTCTTTTCTTTAAGCAGTTCGTATTTTTCTTGCGGAGTATAGGCAAACTTTTTTATATTCTCTTCATTTACAGTAATCTCAAATTCAACACTGTAGTTGTTTAATTCTTTTCTTAAGTGTCTTAGCGCCTTAGGTTTTACTTTTAAAAGTTCGGCCTTCATCATTTGGTTTGGGTAGCTCACGCAAATAATGTTTTGTTTAATGGTTGGTTTATCTGCTTTAAGTATGGAAGCAAAGATCTTTTCTCCGGTTTGGTGTAAATGTTCAATATAAGCCTCCCAAATTTTTAAAAAGGTTTCTTGGGTAAACGGATCTTTAGGAAGGTTGTCTAAATTTTCTTCTTCAATTAAGTTATCTTTTACAGCTTCTTCTGCTTCTTGGTTTCTTTTGATACTTGCCAAGGATAAAGCTGAAGCTCTTTTTCTATTTGTTTTTAAAGCTACTTTTGGTATGTCTTTTTTGGCATCCGCTGTAGCGGAATTAGATTTTACTTCTTTCGTATTTTTAGTATAGCTGCTTTTGTTTTCTTCTACCAAAGCAGTGCTCGCTTTTATAGATGTGGTTGGGGTTGGTAATTTGGCATCTAGTTTTTCATCTACAATTTTTGCGGCAAAGTAGGCAGCTGGAATTATAAAGTTTTTAGATTTTTTTTTTTGAGCATCAAAAGTTAAGGATGCTATTTTCATTAAAGTTAATTCTACCAATAACCTTTGGTTTTTACTGGTTTTGTATTTTAAATCGCAATCATTGGCATAATCTATGGCTTGCATTAAAAATTTTAAATCGGCTTTTGCAGCTTGTTCTAAATATTGCTTTTTAGCGCTGTCTCCAACTTCTAAAAGTGCTACGGTTGCAGGGTCTTTGGATACTAATAAATCTCTAAAATGGGAAGCCAAGCCACTAATAAAATGATGGCCATCAAAACCTTTGTCTAAAATAGTATTGAATTGCACTAAAATTTCTGGAATATTATTTTCAATCAACAATTGGGTTATTTTAAAGTATTCGTCATAATCGAGTACATTTAAATTTTCTGTAACTGCTTGTCTATTAAGGTTTTTTCCGGAAAAACTTACCACCCTATCAAATATAGATAGTGCATCTCTTAAAGCGCCATCCGCTTTTTGTGCAATAATATGCAAGGCGTCGTC
>JAUIAA010000268.1 GCA_030425715.1 Bacteroidia bacterium
ACTTTTGAAAAATTAAAACAAGAGAATCCTTTTTTTGCGATGCTGTGTAGTCAAGATAAGGCACCTATACCAGTTAAATGCATACATGAAAAGCTCTTTTCTAAGGATACCTTTTTGCGAACTTTGGTATTTATGAATGAGCAACAAGAATGGTTTGCAGAAGCTAGCACTAAAGGTATTTTGTGTTTTAGTTTTACTAATTTTGAATCTCGACTAGTAGAAATTGTTGAAAAAACACACTTTAAAATTGATTTAAGCGAAGGTTTTCCTGGTTGGGATTTTTTGGCACACTTATCTTGTTTACCACTAAATACAGTTCGAATTAATGATAATTATATTCTAACAGATAAAGTCAATCAAAAAATTGAAAAAAATTTACTACCGTTATTGCAGTATTTTTTAAAAGAGAAAGGAGAGAAAACTCAAGTTAAAATTTTAACCAAAGAATTAAACTCTATTTCACGAGATTCAAAACATGTCAAAGAAAAAGCTGAAAAAAGATACCAATTATTAAATCGTTTATTTGCAAATTTTGCCGTGCAAATTAAAATAATTCTAAACAATCTAGACTCTCAGTTTGATTTTCATGATCGTGTTTTAACAACTAATTTTAGTCTATTAGAATGTGGTAAAGGTTTTAATTTATTTGGGTCAAGACCTTCTAATTCTCAAATTATTTCAGAATCTATATTCGATAAATACACCTACAAAAGGCTAGTAAATCATCAACGGATGCAAGATGATTATCTACAAAAGATAAAAAAAATAGACACGAATCGTTTTAAAATGTATCCTTAATTTACAAATGATACTCCGATAAACTTTTAGGGAAACTTTCAGGGTCAGCCGCCAAGTGGTATCTTGGATCGTCAATAGCGTTTACAATAATATCTCTAAAAGTAGGATCTGCTTTATACAGCAACTCTTTACACTCTACACTTAAATGCTTTAAATGAACCGTTTTTCCAGCCTCTTTGTATTTTTTTACCAAATTGGATATGGCCTCTAATGCAGAGTGATCACTAATACGCGATTCTACAAAATCAATTTCTACTTTTTCAGGGTCGTTTTTTACATCGAACTTATCGTTAAATGCAGTAATTGATCCAAAGAATAATGGCCCCCAAATTTCATAGATTTTTGTTCCATCTTCTTTCGTACGTTTTCTAGCACGAATTCTTTTGGCGTTCTCCCATGAAAATGCCAAGGCACTTACTATCACCCCAGCAAAAACCGCTATTGCCAAATCAAAAATAACCGTTAATGAGGATACCAAAATCAATACAAATAAATCGGAACGAGGTATTTTATTAATTATTCTAAAACTACTCCAAGCAAAGGTGCCTATTACTACCATAAACATAACGCCAACCAACGCTGCAATAGGTACTTGTTCAATGTATTGCGATGCAAAAACGATAAACAAAAGTAACATTATCGCGGCAGTAATACCCGACAACCTAGTTCTACCTCCCGATTTGATATTGATAATAGATTGTCCAATCATGGCACAACCGCCCATTCCGCCAAAAAGGCCAGTTACAATATTTGCAGATCCTTGGGCAATACATTCTTTGTTTCCATTACCGCGGGTTTCAGTTAATTCATCAATTAAGTTTAAAGTCATTAAAGATTCTATCAAACCAATCGCAGCCAAGATTATAGCATATGGTAAAATAAATTTTAATGTTTCAAAGTTTAATGGAATTTTACTAAAAGTTTCAAGGTGCAATGTTGGTAATCCTCCTTTTAGTCCTTCTCCTCCACCATCTCTAATAAAGGATCCCACGGTAGCTACATCCAATTTAAAAAATATCGCTATTGCGGAAACTGTTAATATAGCTATCAACGCTGCTGGTAATTTTTTGGTGAGTTTTATTTTTGGCAATCCCCACATAATCAACATTGTTAAGGCAACCAAACCTCCCATCAAATAGAGTGCTGTACCTTGCAACCATACTTTTTCACCATTAACTTTTTCCTTAAACATACCCAATTGCGAAAGGAAAATCACAATTGCCAAACCGTTTACAAAGCCCATCATTACAGGATGTGGAATCAATCTAACAAATTTTCCTAACTTTAAAACACCTGCAAATATTTGAATGATTCCCATTAAGATAACCGTAGCAAACAAAAAATACAAACCCAAATTCTCTCCTGCTACTCCCATGGCATTTCCTTTGGCTACTAATGTTACCATAACAACGGCTAATGCTCCCGTTGCTCCAGATATCATACCAGGACGACCTCCAAAAATAGAAGTAATCAACCCTACCATAAAAGCAGCATACAATCCAACTAATGGGTCAACTCCTGCAACAAAGGCAAAAGCTACCGCTTCTGGAACTAGAGCTAAAGCAACAGTTATTCCTGATAATACATCATTCTTTACATTGGGTAATCGTTTGGTGATAAATTCGGTCATGGTATTTTTTTAAACGGCTGCAAAGATAGTGTTTTACAGCTATTTAAAAATGATTTCCCAAACTATTACAAAACACTGTTTATTAACAACTTAATATTTGGGTAGGTGTTTTTTAAAGCGCTGCTCATTTCATTGGGCTTAAGCCATACAACTTTGGTAATTCCTTCTTCCAATTGAGGCGTTAAATTTTGATCGTTACTCTGCATTGCAAACCATACCGATTCTTTTAAAATCACTTCTTCCTTTTCCTTATAAATATGATAAGTATTTTGTAAAGCTATTTGATCACAAATTACGTTTTCTATACCGCATTCTTCTTGCACTTCTCGTATGGCAGCATCTCTAATATCTTCTCCTTTTTCTACCTTTCCTTTAGGCAAATCCCATTTACCATTTCTAAAAATAAATAGGATTTTCCCATTAGAATTCCTCACCATTCCACCTGCGGCGGTAATTTTTTTAAACCTATTTTTAAACGCAGACCATAACAAATCAAGGCTTACATGATAAAAATAAATTTTGGAAATATTTTCTTTATTTAATACCTCCCAGAATATCGCATCGCTTAAAGCATCCCAAAAAAAGAAATTCTTTTTAGCTTGATTTTCTAATTTATCTGTTAAAATAATTTCGAGTTCATTCTTAAAAATTACATACATTTGCAACATGATTTTCGACAAAAATACTGCAAAAAAAACAGCCGAGTTACTTTTATCCATCAAAGCGATAAAATTACAACCAGAGATGCCATTTACTTGGGCTTCTGGCTGGAAATCACCAATATATTGTGACAACAGGGTAACCTTATCTTATGTGCC
>JAUIAA010000269.1 GCA_030425715.1 Bacteroidia bacterium
TCGATGCCATAGAAAAACAGTATGCTCCACCGTTGTCAAAACACAATACATCATCTTCTCTAATTTCTTGAATTGCTCTGTTTTTTGCAAAAGAATCGTTTTCACAAATATAACCTACCACTTCGTAGTTTTTTAATGTACCATTAGGGTTGGAAATATTATTAATATGGTGGTATGCATCATAATACATTGGGCGAATAAAATGATTTAAGCCAGCATCAATACCTGCAAATATAATGTCATTAGATTGCTTCACTACATTTACTTTGGCCAAAAATTTGCCAGCTTCGCTAACCAAAAATTTGCCTGGTTCAAAAACCATTGTCAAATCTTTCCCATAATTTTTACAAAACTGATTGAATCTTTCTGAAATTTGTTTGCCAAAGGCCTTCATTTCTGTAGCAGAATCTCCTTGTTTATAGGCAACTTTAAACCCTCCACCAAAATCTATAAAATCTAAATCCTTAAACTTTTTCGCTACCTCAAAAAGCACTTCTGCACCATTTAAAAACACTTCGGGGTCCAAAATGTCAGAACCCGTATGCATATGTATACCAGATATTTTAAGGTTGGTTTTTTGTGTAATTGCAATTACTTGATTTATATGGGTGGTAAGTATTCCAAATTTTGACTTGGAATGCCCAACAGAAATTTTTTGATTTCCTCCCGCCATTATATTGGGATTGATTCTGATACTTACAGGAACCTGAGGGAATTTATTACCAAATTTTTCTAAGGAAGATAGGTTGTCTACAGTAATTTTAACTCCAAAATTTACCGCTTTTTCAATTTCGGCAAAAGATACACCATTTGGGGTAAATGAAATTTGATTGGGTGCAAAACCTGCTTTTAACCCTAACTGCACTTCTTGTATGGAAACACAATCAATATTGGCTCCCTGCGATTTTAATAATTTTAAAATACTAATATTAGAAAGTGCTTTGGTAGCATAATTTATTTTAACTGATTTTACACTAGCAAAGGCATTTACCAAAGTTTGGTACTGACTTACAATTTTACCCGCATCATATACATATAACGGACAACCATATTTTTCTGTTAGTGAAAGTAAATAATTATTTTCCATAGATACTAAGCGTATTTTTGTGCAGTAAGTTCTGCAATTTTTGTAATTACTTGGGTAGCTTTTACCATAGATTCAGCAGGTACGTATTCGTATCTACCATGAAAATTATGACCTCCAGCAAATATATTTGGACAAGGTAAACCCATATAGGAAAGCTGAGAACCATCTGTCCCACCTCTAATTGCTTTAATTAATGGTTTGATGTTTAATGCTTTCATGGCATGTTCAGCAATATCTACAATATGCATCACAGGCTCAATTTTTTCACGCATATTATAATATTGATCTTTTATTTCTACTTGAACTGTGTTTTTACCATATTTATCGTTTAATTCTTTTGCCAAAGCTTCGAACTGTTCTTTTCTTTTTTGAAAAAGAGGCATATCATGGTCTCTAATGATATACTCTAAAGTTGTTTTTTCTACTTCACCATGCATATCATGTAAATGAAAAAATCCTTCATAACCTTCTGTTTTTTCAGGAACTTCATTTGCGGGTAATCCTTGTATAAATTCTGAAGCAATAAGTATAGAGTTTACCATTTTTCCTTTGGCATAACCAGGGTGTACAATTTTTCCGTGGATAAAAACTTTGGCTCCTGCAGCATTAAAATTTTCGTATTCCAACTCGCCAATCGTACTTCCATCCATGGTATAAGCCCAATCTGCACCAAATTTCTCTACATCAAATTTATGTGCCCCTTTACCAACTTCTTCATCTGGTGTAAAACCAACTTTAATGGTACCATGTTTAATTTCAGGATGTTGTATTAGATATTCCATGGCCGAAATTATTTCGGTAACCCCAGCTTTATCATCTGCGCCAAGCAAAGTAGTACCATCGGTTGTAATTAATGTTTGGCCTTTATAGAGCAATAAATCTTCAAAATAATCAGGAGAGAGCACAATGTTCTCTTTTTTGTTTAGCACAATGTCTTTTCCGTCATAGTTTTTATGTATTTGAGGGTTTACATTTGTACCTGTAAAATCAGGACTTGTATCAAAATGCGCTATAAATCCAATGGTAGGAACTTTATGAGTAACATTACTTGGCAGGGTGGCCATGATATAAGCGTTTTCATCAATACTTACTTCTTGCATTCCAATTTCTTTAAGCTCTTCAACCAGTAAATTGGCTAAATCCCATTGTTTTTCAGTACTTGGAAAAGCTGGATTGTTAGGATCCGATTGGGTATCAATCTTTACGTATTTTATAAATCGATCTATTATTTCTTGCATGGTAAAAAATTTTCACCAAAAATAATAGTTTAATTCTTGCTAATAAAGTTTATGACAACAAGATTTGATCTGTTTTTATCGAAAGTAAAATTTAATACAAATTAGTCTAAAAATGTTAGATTCTCAAAAAGGGCAATAGATTCGCAAATACGTTCTTCAACGGCTTCTTCACCATAAATTTTAACGGTAAAAGTGTAGTATTCATCTACCTTAGTTGGGGTGAAAATTTGCAAATAATGATAAGTTTTTTGCATAGCACTCCCAATGGAAAGATTGTAGTAGGAAGGGGTATTTTTAAAATTAGAAAAACCTGATTTTAAGGTTTCTAGTTGTTCCTTGCTTTGAACCAAATCCTTAATTTTAGTATCTAAATTATCATCTAATAAAAGTTCTCCTTGGTGCCAAGCCAAATCCACAATATAAGTTTCACTCAATTCTTTGGTAGTATCAGCGGTATATAGCGCGGATTGATACTCGTCAAAATACAAATTAGATTTCCAAGTTTTTGGTACGTTTAACTGAAATTTTTTCATCACATCTTTCATTTCTTTAGTATCAGAAAAATGAATAGAACCCCTACAGTCTAAGGCAGATTGTACATTGTTTTGGTTACAACTAGTTGTAAGTAAGGATAGAGCCAATATGGCTGCTAAAAAAAATCTCATAAAATTATTATTTGTTAAAGGTTAGTTTTGCAATTTTTTGGTGTCCTGAAAGCCAAGCAGTGTTTTCATCTGCAAAACGAATGGTAAAGTAGCCTTTGTCGCTCATTTTTTTCCAAGTATTACCGCTATCTTTAGAAAGGTAAATTCCTTCAGTAGAAACAGCTACTAGCTTTTTTCCTTTGGTATTTGGCACATATTTTACCGAG
>JAUIAA010000270.1 GCA_030425715.1 Bacteroidia bacterium
GCACAAAGTTTCTTGGAAATCCGCTACCAAAAATATTGGCACTCACACCTACAACTGTTCCTGTATTAAACATGGTATTAATACCGCATTTACTGTGATCTCCCATCATAAGACCACAAAACTGCAAGCCTGTTCTTGCAAAACTTTCAGTGTCATAATTCCAAAGTCGAACCTCTGCATAGTTATTTTTTAAATTGGAATTATTGGTGTCTGCACCCAAATTACACCATTCGCCAATTACTGCATTGCCAAGATAGCCTTCGTGACCTTTACTACAATAGCCTGATAAAATAGCATTATTGACTTCTCCACCAATTTTAGATTTTGGTCCAACTGTAGTTGGCCCATAAACCTTTGCACCCATTTTTACTACTGAATATTCTCCCATAGCAAAAGGACCTCTAATCATACTGCCTTCCATAATCAGTGTTTCCTTTCCTAAATAAATTGGGCCTTTACTTGCATTTAGTATGGCAAAGTTGATATCTACACCTTCTTCTAAAAATATGGCTTCTTTGTTAATGCAGTTTACAGTTTCTGGAACAGGTTGAGAAACCCTGTCTTTGGTAATCAGTTCAAAATCTGCTTCGATAGCTTCTCCGTTATAACGGAATAAATCCCAAGAATTTTCTAATCTTATCAAGCTTTCTTGAAACTCTATAATTTTATATTGGTCAAAATCAACATCTTCTTGGGTATCATTCGTGTAAAAAGCAACAATTTCATCATTCTTTAAAATTGCCTGATTTACATCTAGAGATTTTATGGCTCCAATCAAAGCGTCAGTAGGTAAAAAAGAGGCATTAATCATAATGTTATGCTCCATTTCTACCATAGGGTATTTTAAACTTAAATAATCTTCGGTAAGGGTAGAGGTACTTGCTTGTAATCTTTTTTCGTATTTTTCTCTTATCGTTAGGATGCCAATACGAAGATCGGCAACTGGTTTGGTAAAAGTTAAGGGTAATAAGTTGGCGCGAGAACTGCCATCAAATAAAATATAGTTCATTTCAAATTAGTTTTGGACAAATATAAGTTTTTTTTAGAGCTATTGTAAGTTTTGTTACTAAGGCTGTTGTACATAATTTGTAAATTTGAGAAAACAATTAAAATGAGTTTTAAACCATTAACTATAAATTTATTATGAAGTATTTTATAAACAAAACCTTAAAAGAGGGAACAACGTTTCAAGAGGCAATTGATCAGGTAACCAAAGCTTTACAAGAGGAAGGTTTTGGTATTTTAACCGAAATTGATATCAAAGCTACATTTAAAAAGAAATTGGATGTAGATGTTGAAGATTATATTATTTTGGGTGCATGCAACCCAAATTTTGCTTACCAAGCCTTACAAGAAGAAAGTAAACTTGGGGTTTTCTTACCTTGTAATGTGATTGTAGAAAAATTAAAAAATGGATTAATGGAGGTCTCGGCAATGGATCCAAATGCTGCAATGATGGCAGTAAAAAATGAAGCAGTTTCTATTTTTGCAAAAGAAGTGAGCGATATTTTAGAAAGGGTGATAAATGGGTTGTAATTTGGGTTTGTTAAGAATTAAATGGGTAAAAGCTACTCATTATCGAAATGGTTCTTATCAAAATTGGTACATATAAAGTACAAGATTAATTGTTGAGATAAGAAACGAATACTTTATTGAAGAAAATAGGTTTTTATTGAGGCTTTCAAAATGTTAAACTTATATTTGTGGTTTAAATAAAGTGCTAACCACATGTATAAAACCTTCCTCTTTCTTGTTGTAATATTTAGTTTTCAATTCAGTGTAGCACAGCAAGATAGCATACAAAAAAAACCTATTTCTGGCTATACAAAATCTTTACAGTTTGGAGAAGAATATTTGCAAGCAAGAACAGAATTGACTCCCATAAACTTTTCTAAAATTACCTTAAATAAAATTGATCCTAAGTTAATTTACAATCCAGAAAGAGACCCCAAACGATTGGTTTATAATACGGGTTTGTTTTTGGGTGCAGCGGCAGCTTCTTTTGGTATTTTATGGGTAATGCCAGAAAGCATAACTAATTGGGACAAAGAGCAAATGAAGGAAGACGGTATATTTAACCGTTGGAAAGATAATGTAAAAGCTGGCCCTGTTTGGGATGAAGATGATATTTTTTTAAATTGGATTATGCATCCTTGGGCAGGAGCTGTATATTATATGAGTGCTAGAGGTAGTGGTTTTAAATGGTGGGAGTCTTTTGCATATTCTACATTAATGTCTACTTTTTTCTGGGAGTATGGTATAGAAGCTTTTGCTGAAATCCCTTCTTGGCAAGATTTATTTATTACTCCAATTTTAGGCTCGGCTTTAGGAGAACAATTTTTTAGATGGAAAGGTAAGATCATAGCTAAAGATAGACGTGTTTTAAATTCTAGATTTATAGGAGGAACTTCTTTGTTTTTAATGGATCCCTTTAATGAAGTGGTAGATTGGCTTGGTTATAAAACCAAAAATAAAATAGCAACTTATTCTTTAATTGCACCAATAGATTATGATTTTTCAACCCATAAATCCATTTGGGGCTTACAAGTAGTAATGCAGTTTTGAATAATATAGATTTACTTGGAAGTGCAAAAGCCAGAATCAATGGAATGATTCTGGCTTTTGTAATAAAATATGACTGTAGTAAAAAATTATCTACTTAAGTACATTTTTCTACGGGAATACAATTCGTAAAATTGATCATCTTTTAAATCTTCAATAAATAGTATGCTTTCTCCTGTAGATTTCATTTCTGGACCTAAATTTTTATTTACATTAGGAAATTTATCAAAGGAGAATACAGGTTGCTTGATGGCATACCCTTCTAATTGCGGATTAAATTTAAAATCTTTGATTTTTTTCTCTCCTAACATCACTTTGGTAGCGAAATTTACATAAGGCTCATTATAAGCTTTGGAAATAAAAGGTACAGTTCTCGAAGCTCTTGGATTTGCTTCAATAATATAAACCACATCGTCTTTTATAGCAAATTGAATATTGATCAATCCAACAGTTTTTAATGCCAAGGCAATTTTTTTAGTATGGTCTTTAATTTGTTGCAATACAAATTCTCCTAAATTAAATGGTGGAAGGGTAGAGTTAGAATCCCCTGAGTGAACACCGCAAGGTTCTATATGTTCCATAATACCAATAATATAAACATCTTCAC
>JAUIAA010000271.1 GCA_030425715.1 Bacteroidia bacterium
GGGATGAAAAACTAACCAGTATGACTATTCAAGTTGACGACAATATTGCACAAGTTTGGACGGATTATTCCTTTTATGCGGGAGAAGTGTTTAGCCATTGTGGTGTAAATGCTTTTCAGTTGGTTAAGCAAAATGGAACATGGAAAATAATTCAAATAATGGATACGCGTAGAAAGGTAGGTTGTAAAGAATAAATCAAAAAAAAATCTATTCATAATTGAATAGATTTTAATGTTAACTAGCGACTGTAATGTCTGTGCTCAGACCATTTTACTCTTCTACTATTTTTAAAATTTGAAAAAAATTCGTTCTCTCTAGTTTCTGTTACGGTGTTAAATATTGATGTTCTCATGACTTAATGTTTTAAAGATTTATAGACTTTATTTGTTTGTTTGGTATGGCATCCATTTTGTAATTGCGCAATTTCCTTTAAAATGGCAAAAAATAAATGCTCTTTCCGTTGTGCGATAGTTTCAAAATAGATCGTTTTCATAGTTTTAATTTTTAATTGGAATGTTATGTTTAACATCCGTAATGGCGATGTGAATACCATTTTACTCTTTTACTGTTTTTAAAATTTGAAAAAAACTCGTTTTCTCTTGTTTCGGTTGCTGTGCTAAATATTGAAGTTCTCATCGTTTTTGTTTTATGATTATACTTAATAGACGCACGAAAAACAAACTTGTTACAGTACCTTGTAAAACATAGTACTATTTTAACAATACGTTAACTTTTTAAAAAATTATTTTACTGAAGTAGAGCGGTTTACCATAACTTATATTTTTATATATAAAAAAACACTTATATAAATAACGCTTTGTATTACCATTTTATTGAATAGCAAACCAATTTTATTATATTTAACCATGGTTTAAAATGTGGTAAATTGTACTAATATAGATGTAGTTATACAGAGGCCAAAAATGGAATGGCAATAAATTAATAAAATAAATAAAGCGAAAAAGTATGAGTAAATTTCACTACGCATTTAAGGTAAAAGATATAGAAACAACTCGAAAGTTTTATGTTGAAATTTTGGGCTGTAAAGAAGGAAGGTCAACAGAATCATGGATTGATTTTGATTTTTTTGGAAATCAATTGTCTGCACATATAAGCCATAATTTTCCTAAATTAGATTACTGCGGAAAAGTAGATGGAATAGAGGTTCCGATACCTCATTTTGGTTGTTTGCTAGAAATATCAGAGTTTGAAAGAATTCAAAAAAGGTTAGAGTTAGAAAAAATAGAATTTGTAGTGCAACCACAAACGAGATATAAAGATGCAATTGGAGAGCAATTAACCATGTTTATTTTTGATTTTAGTGGAAACCCAATTGAATTTAAAGCATTTTCTAATAATGATGAAGTATTTTTAGGTAGTTGAATAGGTTTTTATTGATTCATTTTAAGTATTTAAATGAAAAAATTATTAAAAGAAATAAGAGCTTGTAAAGTTTGTGAGCCATATTTACCTTATGGAGTAAATCCTGTATTAAATGCAAGTGTATATAGTAAAATTGTAATTATTGGTCAGGCACCAGGTATGGCGGTACATAAAAGCGGTATTCCTTGGAATGACAAAAGTGGTGAGAATTTGCGAAAATGGATGGGTATTGACAAAGGTATGTTTTACAACACGGATAAAATTGCCATTATTCCCATGGGATTTTGTTATCCTGGTACGGGTAAATCTGGTGATTTACCGCCAAGAAAGGAGTGTGCTCCATTATGGCATCCACTATTATTTAAAAAATTAAAAAAGGTTGAACTTATTTTATTGATAGGAAAGTATGCGCAAGATTATTACTTAAAAAACGAAGCACAAAAAAACCTAACAGAAACGGTTAGGCATTTTGAAAATTATTTGCCAAAGTATTTTGTATTACCCCATCCTTCGCCAAGAAATAATATATGGCAAGCAAAAAATAAATGGTTTGTTCAATTTGTAATACCGCAATTAAAATTAAGAATTGAACAGCTACTCTAAAACTAGTTTACAAAAAATCTACCTTACCTGAATCTAAATTGTAATATGCAGGTACAATTTGAACTTTTCCTTCGGCTACAGCACTACCTATAATATTTGATCTGTTTATCAAATCATTAGCAGTTATTTCTGCATTTTTCTTGATAATATCTTCAATCGATGCGTTTGTACCACTAGCTTGTATTGCTGGAGTAATATGCGATAACAAGTGATTTAAATTATAACCATTATCACCACCATTGGCAGCTGCAGTTACAGCACCACAACTTTGATGGCCCAAAACCACAATAATTTGCGAACCTAAATGTGCTACAGCGTATTCTATACTAGCCATAGAATCTGTATTTGCAACATTTCCAGCAACCCGTACCACAAATAATTCGCCTAAACCTGCATCAAAAGCCAGCTCAGGAACCACACGACTGTCTGCACAACTTAAAACAATTGCAAATGGGGCTTGCCCACTTGTTAAGTCGCTTCTTCTTTTGCTATTTTGTAAATCATATTGTAGGGTATCACTAACAAAACGTTGGTTGCCTTCTTTTAATCGGTTTAAAATGTCTGATTTTGTCATGTTGTTATGTTTTATTTTACTAAATTAATACAATTACACCAATTAAACACCTGTGGTAGGCTTTCTATACTTGTGAAATGGCTGTTTTAACAAATCTTTTATATTGCTGTTTTCTGTTTCGTTTGGAAATGTATCTACTCCGTAAACCAGTTTTTCTCTATCTAAAAATAAATAGGTTCCAAAAACCCTATCCCATATAGAAAAAATATTTCCATAATTAGAATCGGTATAAGGTAAGACATTGTGATGGTGTGTTTTATGCATATCTGGAGATACAATAACATAGCTTAAAAGCTTATCTATTTTTTTACTCATTTTAATATTAGCATGCGTAAATTGGGTAAAAATTAAAGATAAAGATTGGTATAGCATAATAACACCTATGGGAGTACCTACTATCAAAACTCCTGCTAGAGTAAATACAAATCTTATAACACTTTCTATTGGGTGGTGTCTATTTGCAGTAGTGGTATCTACTTTATGATCTGTATGGTGCACTAGATGTACCATCCATAAGGGGGCAGTTTTATGCTCTACAAAATGAGCTAAATATGCGCCAAAAAAGTCGAGTAGTAACACCCCTAAACTAACATA
>JAUIAA010000272.1 GCA_030425715.1 Bacteroidia bacterium
TCTGGATGGGAGCACAACAAACCAATTGTTTAAAAATGATTGTTTAAAAAAGAGGCAACACCATTTTCTATATTTGATAAAGTAATATAGTTAGCCGATTGTTTTGCTTCGGTTACAGCATTTGCAACCGCAACTCCTACACCTACATGTTTCAGCATTTCGGTGTCGTTAAAATTATCGCCAAAAGCCAATACATTTTCTAAATGTAAAGTAGGATATTTACTATGGATTAAAGTAGTGATAGCAGTTTTTTTGGTAACCTGTTTAGGCGAGATTTCTAAGTAAGTGGCTTTTGAACGGTAACCAATTACAAAGTCTTTAAAATGGAGTGTTAAAAAAGTGGCTAAAGTATCCATCTCTCTTTCATCGCCCATTGCCATAATTTTATGTGCGCCTTTATTTTCTACAGACCATTGGTTGATGGTTTTATCAATGCTTTGCACTATAGGTTCTACTTTGGTGTTGTTTTTCTCACGATTTGCCCAATAATCCATTTGTGGTACATACCATTCGTCATGATGATATAAACTGATATGAAGGCTTGTTTTTTTGCAAAAATGATAGATAGCTTGTACTATTTTGCTATCGATTTCTGTGGAATATAAAACGTTGGATTGGTCTAAAATTAATCCTCCGTTGTAGGCAATTAAAGGCAAGTTTGCAATACCCAATTCTTGCTGCAAGTAGCGCATACCTTTTGGCATACGCGATGAGATTAAAATAAAAGGAATACTTGGTAAATTTTGAACCGCCAATTTGGTTTGCTCGGATAATTCTCTGTCCTTATTTAAAAGAGTCCCGTCAATATCCGAGCAAATTAATTGTATATTTTTCAAAATAAAGGTTTAGTTAGCAATCTTTATAAAATCTATATAATCGTTATTTTTTCCCACCAGTATATAAGGATTTCCGCCTATGTTAATTTCTACCATATCTTTCACGTCACCAGATAAGAATAATCCAGAGTCTCTTGCCTCCACGGCTTCAAAATGACCTTTTCCATCTCCTTTAAGAAAAAGTCCAATACCAGCATCATTTCTTGGCGTTTCTACTTCCGAGCTATATAGATTACCAGCTATGATACAATCTAAATTACCATCTTTATCAAAATCATTTACTATAATTTGATTGATACTCGAAAGTTGCGCAAGGTTAGGTAATTGATGTTGAACAAATTGTCCGCCAGTATTTTCTAAATAGATACTGCCAAAAGATTTTACCTGATAATGGAGTGATTTTTCTAAATCATTTTTGGTATAAATATCTTCGAGTGTAGCGTTAGAAAATGTTTCATAATCGGTAAACTTCTTTTTTATTACCGGAATTTGCTGTGAAGAACATTCTCTTCCCCTAACAGGAAACTTTTCGCCTTCGTTAAAGTAACTCAATACTATATCATTGGATTGGTTTTTATCAAAATCATTCACATAAATATCAAAAGTTTCTTTTTCATTTGCTTGATATTTGTAGTTTTTACCTAGGTTTCCAACAATAAAATCTATATCTCCATCCTTATCAAAATCTCCTTCTTTAATACCAAACCACCAGCCGGTAGAATCCTCCATTCCAAGTTTTTTCGAAATATTTTGAAAGGAGCCATTATTATTTTTAAAAACGGTTATAGGCATCCATTCGCCAACTACCACCAAGTCTGTATAACCATCTTGATCAATATCGCTCCAAGAAGCGCTAGTTACCATACCAATTTCTTTTAAATCAGGTATGGCAGAGTTGGTAATGTCATTAAATTTTGGCTGATCCTTTGTGGTGCTTACATTTTCTAAAAGATAACTATTGGCCGGCATAGGGTAATTTCCTGGGATTAACCTACCACCTATAAATAAGTCTAAATCACCATCCTTATCAAAATCATGGCTATAAATTCTAGAACCGCTAGTAATCATTTCTGGCAGCGCATTTGTTGATTTTTCAAACTTTCCATTGCCTAGGTTGACATATAGTCTATCTTGTAAAATTTCAGAATTTGCATCAAATTCATTTCCACCACTAACCATATAAATATCGTTATCTCCATCGTTGTCGGCATCAAAAATTAGTGCATCTAAATCTTCAAATACACCATCTTTAGAAAATGCAGGAATATCCTGTTTTATAAAGCCTTGAGTAGTTTGAAAATACACCCCTGCGGCATTTTGAGTAGCACCGCCAACAATAAAATCATCTAAGCCATCTCCATTTAAATCGCCTGCTGCCAATCCTGGACCAAATCGAGAAGTAGCATGAGGCAATAGCACCTGTTTGATATAATCGTCATAGTAGTTTTCAATATGTTTATGCTGTACAACTTTACTCGAATCTTTTTCAGAAGAGAATAATTTGCTTAAATTTTCTAAGCCAGACAGTGCGTTTTCAGTTGCATTTTGATAATCTATGTTTAAAAATTGATTAGCAGAAATATTTTTTTGAATTTCGCTTTTGCCATCTGGCCATACAATTTTTAGAGAATCAATATTTTCTGTTTGACCTAAACCAAAATGTAATCTTGGATCGATAGAAGATTGAAAGCCTCTAGTCAAAGTCATTTCTTGAAATTGCGACTGATTTCCTTGATAAAGAGTAGCTTTTACACCAATTCCAAATTTATTTTTATCGGCACCTTTAAAATTAAGGCTTAAGTAATTGTTATTTTCTGAGCTTTTGTTTTCAAATATTGTTGCTTTATCATCTATGTTATTGAGTACGATTTCCAAATCGCCATCGTTGTCTAAATCTACATAAATACAACCATTTGAAAATCCTTTGTATTCAATTCCCCAATCTTTGTTGGTAATATCAAAAGTTAGATCGTGGTTGTTTTTAAACACAAAGTTGTCAATTTTTTCTGAAGGAATTGCTAAACTTTTTGCAAGTAAACTATCTTTAGTAAGTCGTTGTTTACCAACTTTATTAAAATAATCTCTATTGTTAATTTCTCTTCTTGTACCATTTGATATAAAAATATCTTTCCATCCATCGTTGTCTAAATCGGCAAATAAGGGTCCCCAACTCCAATCAGTTGAAGATAATCCTCCAATTCTAGCAACATTGCTAAAATCGGGTAAACCATCAACTAAATTACCGTTATTCATTTGCAATTGATTTTGCATATATTGGTAATGAAATCCAGCATTTACTGTACCCCAAAAAAGTTTA
>JAUIAA010000273.1 GCA_030425715.1 Bacteroidia bacterium
GCTGTTCCTTTTCGGCTTTTACATTTCCGCCTTTGTCTTTATTATCCAACTGTGCCAACGAACTAAACAGTACCGCTTCACTAATATCCATAATTCTTGCGCATTCCTGCAGATACACTTCCTGTTTAATGCGGTCTGGAATTTTGGAAATACTCTGAATGATATCGCGAATGGTTTCGGCCTTTTTTATAGGATCGTTTTGTGCATCTTCAACCAGTAACGACGCCTTAAACTGAATAAAATCTTTGGCATGGGTCTCTAAATATTCTCGCAGTTCCTCTTCGGTATTGTTTTTAGCAAAGCTATCGGGATCTTCGCCCTGAGGAAAAGTACACACTTTTACGTTCATACCCTGCTCCAGAATTAAATCTATACCTCTAATCGAAGCGCGCATTCCCGCAGCATCACCATCAAACAATACGGTAATATTTGGTGTTAATCGATGAATTAGTCTAATTTGATCTGCAGTTAATGCAGTACCCGAAGAGGCTACAACATTCTCTATGCCCGCTTGGTGCATAGACACAACATCTGTATACCCTTCTACCAAATAACAATTATTTTCTTTGGCTATACTTTGTTTTGCCTGATAAATACCATACAAAATTTTACTTTTATGGTAAATATCACTTTCTGGGGAATTGAGATATTTTGCAACTTTTTTATCTGTTAAAAGTGTTCTTCCGCCAAAACCTAAAACCCTACCACTCATACTATGGATTGGGAAGATGACTCGACCTTTAAAACGGTCAAAATTTCTCTCTGGTTTTACAATGGTAAGTCCAGTTTTCTCGAGAAAATTTAAATCGTATTTCTTTTCAATTGCAGCATCTGTAAAAGCAGTCCATTCGTCTAGTGCATAGCCAAGTTCAAACTTTTTAATGGTTTCCTCCGTAAAGCCTCTTTCTTTAAAATAAGATAAACCAATGGCTTTTCCTTTTTCACTATGTAACAAAATATCATGAAAGTAATCTTTTGCAAATTCCGAAACCAAATACATACTTTCTCGTTCATCCGCCTGCAGTTTCTGCTCATCCGTCTGTTCAGTTTCTTCTATTTCTATTTGGTATTTTTTTGCTAGATAGCGGATGGCTTCTGGGTAAGAATAATGTTCATGCTCCATTAAAAAGGTGATGGAATTCCCTCCTTTTCCGGTACTAAAATCTTTCCAAATTTGTTTTACAGGTGAAACCATAAAGGAAGGTGTTTTCTCATCTGTAAAAGGGCTTAACCCTTTAAAATTAGCACCCGCTTTTTTTAAATTCACAAAATCACCAATCACCTCCTCTACTCGAGCAGTTTCGAAAACTTTATCTATGGTATTTCGTGATATCATTAATATTCGCTAAAAAAGTAAACAAATCTAAAGTATTTTAGCTCATTATAGAAATAAAAAACTACAATGATAATTTACCATTGTAGTTCAATCATTAGCAATAAAACAATTTATGAAACTGCTTTTAACTTTTTAATGGTAGATTTAGTCAATTTTGTTTCTGCGTATTTTTTGGTAACTCTTAACTTCTTTTCTTCATTACCAGGCATTTCAAACATAGCGTCTGTAAGAATTTCTTCGCAAAGCGAACGCAATCCTCTTGCTCCAAGCTTGTATTCCATCGCTTTATCAACTATATAATCTAAGGCTTTTTCATCAATACTGAAATCTATACCATCCATTTCAAACAAACGTTCGTATTGTTTGATAATGGCATTTTTAGGCTCTGTTAAAATAGAACGTAAGGTTGCTTTATCTAGCGGTAACATATAGGTCAAAGCAGGTAATCTACCAATAATTTCTGGTATCAAACCAAAGGTTTTTAAATCACTTGGTAAAACGTATTGTAACAAATTGTCTTGATCAATATTATCTTCAGATATGGAAGCACTATAACCAACTGCCTGCATATTTAAGCGTTTGCTAATTACTTTATCTATTCCGCTAAAAGCGCCACCAGCAATAAATAAAATATTTTTGGTATCTACTTCTACAAATTTTTGATCAGGATGTTTTCTTCCTCCTTTTGGTGGAACATTCACTACAGTTCCTTCCAATAATTTTAGCAGCGCTTGTTGCACCCCTTCTCCCGATACATCTCTAGTAATAGATGGATTATCGCTTTTTCTGGCAATTTTATCTATTTCGTCAATAAAAACAATACCTCTTTCTGCTTTGTCTACTTTGTAATCCGCAGCCTGTAAAAGTCTGGTTAAAATAGTTTCTACATCTTCGCCAACATAACCTGCCTCTGTTAAAACTGTTGCATCCACTATGGCAAAAGGCACTTCTAACATTTTTGCTATTGTTCTAGCAATTAAAGTTTTACCTGTTCCTGTTTCTCCAACTATAACAATATTACTTTTTTCTATTTCTACCTCTTCTTCCTTATTTTTAGGCTTGTGTAATAATCTTTTATAATGGTTGTATACCGCAACAGACATCACTTTTTTAGCTTGATCTTGCCCAATTATATATTGATCGAGAAAACCTTTAATTTCGGTAGGTTTTTTTACCAAAAATTCAGAAGAAACTTTATCCTTTTGTTCCTCAATAATTTCTTCTAAAACAATACCATGTGCTTGTTCTATACATTTATCACATATATGTGCATCTACACCTGCAATTAACAAGTTTGTTTCTTCTTTTTTTCGTTTACAAAACGAGCATTCTAATTCTTCTTTCTTTGCCATCTGCTACCTATTTGTTGGTCTCAAATTTGACCTTTATACATTTATATATTTCTTGCCAAAACTTCGTCAATCATTCCATATTTTTTTGCCTCTTCGGCTTTCATCCAGTAATCTCTATCTGAATCTTTTCGTACTTTTTCAATTTTCTGTCCAGAGTGAAGTGCAATAATTTCATACAATTCATCTTTCAATTTTAAGATTTCTCTTGCCGTAATTTCAATATCCGAAGCTTGACCTTGTGCTCCACCCAAAGGTTGGTGAATCATAATCCTAGAATGTGGTAAAGCAGAACGTTTTCCTTTTTGACCAGCACACATTAAAACAGCACCCATAGAAGCAGCCATCCCTGTACAAATTGTAGCAACTTCTGGTTTGATAAATTGAATCGTATCGTAAATACCTAATCCGGCATATACCCCTCCTCCAGGAGAATTGATATAAATAGAAATGTCT
>JAUIAA010000274.1 GCA_030425715.1 Bacteroidia bacterium
TAACCATATTTGTTGGGTTCTACTATTTTTTAGATTTAGAATGGCTAAAAATTCCTTGGACACCTTTGGCTTTAATTGGTACTGCAGTTGCTTTTGTAATTGGGTTTCAAAATAATTCTGCTTATGGTAGGATATGGGAAGCAAGAAAAATTTGGGGAGGAATTGTAAATACTTCAAGAACTTTTGGAATGTATGTTCAAGATATGGTAAGTAATGAATATGCCACAGATAAATTTTCAAAAGAAGAATTACAACAAGAAATAAAAGTATTAACCTACAGACATATTGCTTGGTTGACAGCATTACGCCATGCTATGCGAATGTCGAAACCTTGGGAAACCGTTATTCATGAAAAATCCAACAAAGAATGGAGTAGTTTTATAAGTCCGCCAGAATGGAATTCAAGTGTTGAGGAAGATATGAAACCATACCTTTCTAATGTAGACTTAGAATATGTAATGAGTAAAAATAATAAGCAAACTGCAATACTCTATCTACAATCTCATCATCTAAAAAGACTGAAAGAAAGAGGTATAATTTGGGAATTTTCATTTTTGGAATTAGAAGGTGTATTACAAGAAATATTTACTTTACAAGGCCAGTCGGAACGAATTAAAAATTTTCCGTATCCAAGGCAGTTTGCTACCTTAAATCACTATTTTATGTGGATTTTTGTATTAATATTACCCTTGGCACTTGTGCCTCAATTTGCAGAAATTGGCAAAGAATTTAATGAAACATTGCCTACAATTGGCTCTCTTTTTATTTGGCTTTCTATTCCATTTTACGTTATTGTGGCATGGGTTTTTCATACAATGGAAAGAATAGGTAGAACTGGTGAAAACCCATTTGAAGGAACAGCAAATGATGTTCCAATTTCAACAATGGCTCGTGGAATAGAAATTGATTTAAGACAGAATCTAGGAGAAACATTGGAGGATATTCCAAAACAGTTTTCTATGGTTTACGATACCCAAATGTAGGAAATGGAGTACATGTATTTCGCAAAAAGTATTGTTATTTTAATGTGAAATTTTTTTAAAAATCCTTTTTCTGAATGGTTTTATGAATTTCACCAATTTTTTGTACTGCAGCACTAGCATACCATAAATGTAGTTCCATTACCAAGCCACCAGATTGAATAAGAGGATCCGTTTCGGTTAACTTTTTGGCTTCTTCAATTGTTTCTACATTAAACACATAAATGCCTCTTAAATCACCATCCCCAAAAAAAGGACCAGCCAACACCAAAACACCTTCTTTGGCCATACGGGTGATGTTAGCCATATGCGCTTTTTGTAATTTCGCTTTGGTGACTTTGTCTTTACTTCTATTTGGACCAGATTTTAGTAGTGCCACTACATATTTTTTCATTCCATAATCATCAGCATTTAATGATTTGGCTAATTTTTCATCATAATTATCTTTTCCCTCATTTTGAGCGATTGCTAGATTACTGTTTATTACCATTAGCGTTAAGGCGAGAAATAGTGAAATATTGAATTTTTTCATGATTAAATTTGATTTGGTTTTGTCAAATTTAGTATTTTTTAGTTTAATGTAATGATGGAGGACTTATGCGACTAACCCTTAAAATATTTATAAAATGAAAAAAATAATTACAATTATTGTATTGTTGGTGGCGGTAACTCTTTCCGCGCAAAGCGAAAAGAAAACCTTACAAGTAGGGGATAAAGCACCAAGTATTAAGGGAATAGATCAGCATGGAAATAAATTAGATTCTGATATAATATTAAAAAACAACAAGATTTTATTGGTGTTTTATAGAGGGAATTGGTGTCCGCATTGTAAAAAACACTTGACTTCTTTGCAAGAGCATTTAAATGAGTTTAAAGAAAAAGGAGTGCAAGTTATTGTGGTAACTCCAGAAACGGTAGAAAAAACAAAGGAAACAGCAGATAAATTTAAAAATGAATTTTCTATAGTACATGATGTTGATAATAAAATTATGACCGATTATAAGGTGGCTTATGAAGTAAATAAGCAAACCGTACCAAAGTATTATAAAATTGTACAAGAAAAATTAAACGAATACAATGTGGAGAATAATAATGTACTCCCTGTTCCTGCAACTTATTTAATTGATAATAATGGCAAAATTATTTATGCCCAGTACGATGAGAATTATAAAAACAGATCAGATTTTAGCGAAATTTTGAATAGTTTATAATTGCACAAATAGAGCTATTTTAAATAGAAAACCCGCATTTGAAAATTCAAATGCGGGTTTTTGTTTTGTAAAAAGTCAAAAATTGCTTTTACTTTGTTTGGTACTACATCATACCTGGCATTCCGCCTCCCATTGGTGGCATACCACCTCCTGCAGGAGCATCTTCTTTAATATCTACCAAAGCACACTCTGTAGTTAAGATCATACCAGCAACCGATGCGGCATTTTCTAGGGCAATACGTGTTACTTTTGTTGGATCAATAATACCAGCTTTAAGCATGTTTACATATTCTTCTGTTTTGGCGTTAAAACCAAAGTCTTTTTTACCTTCAATTACTTTAGAAACTACTACAGATCCTTCGTTTCCAGCATTTTCAGCAATTTGACGTAATGGCTCTTCAATAGCTCTGGCTACGATTTTCACACCTGTTTTTTCGTCCTGATTTTCAGCAATAATTTTTTCAAGTACATCTTTAGCTCTAACTAAAGCAACACCACCACCAGCAACAATACCTTCTTCAACGGCAGCTCTTGTAGCATGTAGTGCATCGTCAACTCTATCTTTTTTCTCTTTCATTTCTACTTCACTTGCAGCACCTACATAAAGTACAGCAACACCGCCAGCTAATTTGGCCAAACGCTCTTGTAATTTTTCTCTGTCGTAATCAGAAGTAGTAGTTTCAATTTGTGCTTTGATTTGGTTTACTCTAGCTTTGATATCATCGGAGTTACCAGCACCGTTTACTACTGTAGTATTGTCCTTATCGATAGTTACTCTTTCTGCAGTACCTAACATCTCTAAAGTAGCATTTTCTAAAGTAAATCCTCTTTCTTCTGAGATTACCGTACCTCCTGTTAAGATAGCAATATCTTCTAACATTGCTTTTCTTCTATCACCAAAACCTGGGGCTTTTACAGCAGCAATTTTTAAAGATCCTCT
>JAUIAA010000005.1 GCA_030425715.1 Bacteroidia bacterium
TTCAAGGTTTTAAAAACCTTGAAGGTCTTTAATTATTTATTCCGTTCTTAAACTGTTTACAGGATTTGCTCTTGCAGCTTTGATGGCTTGGTAGCTAACCGTAATTATAGTTACAATTAAAGCCCCAGCAACCGCAGTTATAAACACCCACCAAGAAATAGTAGTGTGGTAATCAAATTTTTCTAACCAAGATTGCATCATATAGTTGGCTAATGGTACTGCTATCATACATGAAATGGCAACCAAAACAATAAAATCTTTAGAGAGCATTTTCCATAACCGAACTATGGAAGCGCCCAATACTTTTCGTACCCCAATTTCTTTGGTGCGCTGCTCTGCTACATAAGAAGCCAGGCCAAACAGGCCTAAGCAAGAAATAAAAATAGCCAAAAGCGTAAAGAAAGCAGCGAGTTTACCAATACGTCGCTCGTTGCCAAATTTTTGAGCAAACTCTTCATCTACAAAATTAGCTTGAAATGGAATTGCTGGACTGTAAGTTAAAAACACTTCTTTAATTTTGGCAATGGATGTATTAGCACTTTTTTTAGGGTTTAGTTTTAAAATAAAAACATTTTCTTGGTCTCGTGCCAGGTGAAATAAAGAAGGCCTTACTGGTTTGTAGGGTGATTGTACCAACATGTCTTCAACTACACCAATGATATGGCAGGTTCGCCCATTCCATTTTAATTCCATACCAATGGGTTCTTTTAAATTCATAAATTTTACAGCCGATTCGTTTAGAATAAAAGCTAAGGAATCCGTACCAAACTCTCTTGAAAAATCACGTCCTTCCTTTACTTTCCAACCTACGGTTTTTCCAAATTCTGGAGTTACCGCATTGTTGGGAAAATCCACAGCAAGATCTGGATCTTTTCCTTTCCATTCTATACCACCGTTGGTGTTGTAAACTGCAGTAGTGGGGCTAGTAGATTGTGTCATCTCCACAATTGCACCATTGTTTTTTAGTGTGTTTCTAATGGTTTCAAAATGTTTGTAAGTTTCAGGATTGGTATTTACGCTTATCAAACCGTCTTTGGTATAACCAATGGGTCTATTTTGTGCGTGTTGAATTTGTTGATACACCACAATGGTTCCGATAATCAGAACAATAGATATGCTAAACTGAAAAATAACCAATAATTTTCTAGGCGTTGCAGCAAATCTGCCCACATTAAAAGTGCCTTTTAAGACCTTTACAGGATTAAATGAAGAGAGGTAAATCGCAGGATATATACCAGCTACAATACCTGTAAACACACTAAAACCTAAACCGATTAGCCAAAACATTGGTTCTTTCCAAAAAAGCACAATTTTAGATTCGGCAATTTGATTAAAAAAAGGTAAAATCAATAAAATAAGTACAATAGAAAACGCAAAGGCGAGTAAGCAAATTAAAATAGATTCGCTAAAAAACTGAAAAATCAATTGTTCACGTTTGGATCCCACTGCTTTTCTGATACCCACTTCTTTGGCTCTTTTTTCAGATCTAGCGGTACTTAAATTCATAAAATTGATACAGGCCAAAAGCAAAACAAATATACCTATAATACCAAACAGATAAACATTGTCAATGCGTCCACCTTTTTGAATACCGTTTTCAAAATTGGAATACAAATGCCATTTGGCCATTGGGTGTAAAAAAACTTGTGGGTTGTATTTTTTTAATTGATCACTAGATCTCTTGAGCTTAACATCTTTAATTTTTGCGTTGATAGATGCAAAGTTTGTATTTGGTGCAATCATCGCAAAGGTTTGGGTAAAATTACTATCCCAAGGATCATCCTTTCTTTCAATCCAAGGGTTCTCACTCAAATACAACTTCCATGGCAATAAAAAAGTATGGTGGTAAAAGGTTGAAGATTCCGGTAGATCCTCATAAACTCCAGTAACTTTCACATCGGTTTTATTATCTACTTTGATAATTTTACCCATAGGGTCTTCTGTGCCAAAAAATACTTTAGCCACAGATTCTGATAATAATATAGAGTGCATTTCTTGCAAGCCATCTCTGCTGCCTCTAATCATTTTTAAACTGAGCATTTCGGTAACCTTAGGTTCAAAATAGCTACCAGATTTAAAAAATACTTTATCTCCATAACTTAATGCCTTGTCAAAATTCCACGAAGATTGTAATACATAGGTAAAGTCACTACCAAAATCGTTGCGAATTGTCTCTGCCATCACCGCCGGATTGGCAACTTGCGAGCCTGTAATACCATTGAAACTTTGGTTTTGCCATACTTGAGCGATGCGGTTATAGTGCTCAAAATTTTTATTGAAGGATAATTCGTTATAAATCCATAAACCTATTAGCATGGCAACCGTCATACCAACCGCTAAACCTCCAATATTGATAGCGGCATACCCTTTGTTGATAATGATATTTCTCCAAGCTATTTTTAAATAATTTTTGATCATAATGCTGTTTTGTTAGCAGACCTTCAAGGATTTTAAAACCTTGAAGGTCATTAATTATTTATTCCGTTCTTAAACTTTTTACAGGGTTTACAATTGCGGCTTTTATACTTTGGTAACTAACTGTGATTAATGAGATTGCTATAGCCAGAATAATAACTATCGCAAATACAGCCCATCCAATTTCTATACGGTAAGAAAAATCTTCAAGCCATTTACTCATGGCATACCAGGCAAATGGAATAGAGATAAGTATGGCCAGTAGTACCAATTTTAAAAAGTCGATGGCTAACTTATAAGTAATCTGACTTACACTAGCGCCTAATACTTTTCTTACACCAATTTCTTTGGCTCGTCTTTCGGCATTAAAAGTGGCCAACCCAAAAAGACCTAAACAGGCAATGATGATAGATAGGATGGTGAAAATCGTAAAAATACTACCTAGTCTTTGCTCTGCTTTATAGGTGTCGTTAAAAGATTCTTCCATAAAGTAATAGCTAAAAGGCTGTCCAGGCGCAACTGATTTCCAAATTTTTTCTATTTGCGAAATAGTATTGGTAAAATTACCTGCCTCTAGTTTCAATGCCATGGTACTTGAAAACCTGCCAATGCCAATACACAAGGCACCAATATTATCTTTTAAAGATTTAAAATGAAAATCTTTAACCACCCCAATAATGGTATAATAAACTGGAGCCTCTTCATTAAAATCACTGGTCACTCTTTTACCCAAGGCTTCTTCAGGCGTAACTCCCATAACGGCAACCGCCGCTTCGTTAATTAATATGGCTGTAGAATCGGTACTAAACTTGTTATCAAAATCACGTCCGGCAATGATTTCCAATCCTAAAGTAGAAACATAATCAAAATCGGCTCTCCATTGTTGCATTTGTATCGCATGGTCTTGAGAAGTTTTCCCTTCTTCAAAAAAGGAACTATCGCTGCGGCCAGAAGGAGTTGGTAAAAATCCGCTAAGTGTCGCATGTTGCACTTGTGCCAATTGTTTTACTTTTTGCTTAAAGGTTTGCACTTGATTGCCGGCGGCGTATACATCTTCAATTACAAGAACATGGTCCTTGCTATAACCTAATTCTTTATTTTGAATATATTTTAACTGTTTAAAAACCACCAGGGTGCTAATCATTAAAAATACTGAAATGGCAAATTGAAATACAACTAATGAATTTCTGATATTTTTACCTCCTAAGCTTCCTGCACTACTACCTTTGAGTACTTTTACAGGCTTAAATTTTGACATGAAAAAGGCAGGGTATAGGCCAGATAAAATACCCAATACAACACCAAATACAATTAGAATTATCCAAAAAATTGGATTGGTAAATGGCATTGAAATATCCTTATCGGCTAGACCATTAAAAAATGGCATGGCGATCGCAGCAACAACAATTGCAAAAAATAAAGAGATAAAAGTGATTAATCCAGATTCTACCAAAAACTGACCTATTAATTCCACTTTTTTTGAACCTAAAGTTTTACGAATTCCAACTTCTTTAGCTCTTTTTAAGGATTGTGCCGTAGATAAATTCATAAAATTTACGCTAGCCAAAACAATAAGAAACAATGCAATAAAGGAAAGAATATATACATTTTGAATGCTCCCATTCGGGCTTAATTCAGGTCGACGATTAGAGTATAAATGAATATCCTTAATATTTGTAGTACTAAAATTATAGAAGTTTCCAGATGCAATAAATTGTTCTTCTGTAATACCTGGAACAAAATCCTGTGCCCAAGGAATGATATATTTATTAAATAGAGATTGAACGGCTATGTCGAAATCTTTAATTTTAGCGTCTGGTCTCAATTTTACAAAAGTTGCAAAATTATTACTACCCCAATTATCTTCATTGGCTTCTTCAACTCCGGTCATGCTCATAAATACACTGTGGTTTCTTAAAAGTGAGTTTTTAGGCATATCGTCTATAACACCAGTAACGACATAAGTTTCGTCGTTATTTAAAACTACAGATTTACCTACTGCTTCGGCTGTGTTAAAATGTTTTTCTGCTGCTGTCTTGGTTAAGATTAACGTATTGGCTTCTTTTAAAGCGGTATTTTTATCTCCGTAAAGTAGGTCAAAACCAAACATGTCAAAAAATGTTGGGTCTACTAAAGTAGTTCCAGCTTCTTTTACATTGGTGTCGGTATCTTTTGCTTTTACCAGTGCACTTCCTCGATTTCTAAATCGGGTTACCAACTCTACTTGTGGGTAATCATTTAAAATAGCTCCGGCAATCGGGGCACTAACTTCGGAGCCGTTTGTTACTTCCCCGCCAAACTTGACATCTATATTGATGCGTTGTATTCTATTGGCATCGGTATACATGTTGTCATAGTTTAATTCATCATAGATATAGAGTGCTATTAACAAACTGCCTGCAATACCAATTACCAAGCCCATTACATTTAAAAAGGTAAAAAAGGGTTGACTTTTTAGGTTTCTCCAAGCTATTTTAAAATAATTTTTAATCATGATATTTTAAATTTATTCGGTTTTTAGTGATTGAATTGGGTTTGCATTTGCAGCTTTAATACTTCTTAAGCTGATGGTTAAAAACGCTATGGTGGTTGTAATGAATCCAGCAAATAAAAAAACAGACCAATGAATTTCAATTCGATAAGCAAAATCTTGTAACCATTTATGCATCAAATAGAAACCAATAGGGAAAGCAATTAAAAAAGAAATAACTACCAACTTTATAAATTCTTTAGTTAGCATGCCAACAATCTGAACTACGGAAGAACCAAGCACTTTTCTGATGCCAATTTCTTTAACTTTTTGTTCTGTTGAGAAAGTAACTAGTGCAAAAAGTCCTAAACAAGCAATAAAAATGGTAAGTATTGCAAAAATACTAAGAATGATACCCATTCTTTGTTCTCGAAGGTAAGTACTGTTATAAGCATCATCAAGTACAGAATAACTAAAAGGTTCTTCTACATTATAATCGTTCCAAATGGTAGCTATTCTCGAAATTAATTTAGACATATCTGCCGTTTTGGTCTTAACAATAAACCCACCATAAGGTTTATTG
Source organism: Bacteroidia bacterium (assembly GCA_030425715.1). Classification (GTDB taxonomy): domain Bacteria; phylum Bacteroidota; class Bacteroidia; order Flavobacteriales; family Flavobacteriaceae; genus Lutimonas. The sequence continues at coordinate 5,469 of JAUIAA010000005.1, forward strand.
AGCATAATTAATGGATCAATTTTTTGGTGTAGTGATCTGTAATGAAAATCTTTAACAACCCCAGTAATGGTTAGCGTTTTTTTAACTCCGTTTTCATCAACGGTTATAGGTTTACCAAGGGCTTGTTTTCCAAATCCCAACTTTTTTACCGTAGTTTCGTTTACTATAACACTTAAAGAATCGGTGCCAAAATCTTTTGAGAAATTTCTTCCTGCGATTAATTCCATACCCATGGTTGGAATATATTGTTCGTCAATATTGTAGATATTTACTTTTCTTTCAAATTTTTGATTGACATAAATACCAGTTGAATTATGGTCGGTAATACCAGCTGGTGCAAAAGAAGTTTTGGTTACTCGGGCAACACTTGGATCATTTAGTAGCTGATTTTTAAAGGCTTCTTGATTATTTCCTAAAAAATAAGCATCACGCAACACCAACAATTGCTCTTTGTTGTATCCAATATTTTTATTTTGAATAAAATCCATTTGTTGCTCAACGATTATTGTAGCCAAAATCAACCCAGCAGAAATAACAAATTGAAAAACAACCAAACTACTTCTAACTCCTTTGTTTTTTTCTGGAGAGGCGAATTTGCTCTTTAAAGCGGTAATTGGCTTAAATGAAGATATATAAAAAGCTGGGTAAACCCCTGCCAAAAAGCTAATGAGTAACATTAGAAAAAAGAGCGCACTAATAGTTTTTAAATTCAATAGATGGCGAATACTTAAAGATTTATCGGATAGTTCGTTAAATAAAGGCAGAAAGACAATTACCAAAGTAATGGCTAAAAACATAGAAATTGCTGTAGCAATAAAAGATTCCGTTAAGAATTGATAAACAAGTTGTTTCTTTTTAGATCCCAAAACCTTTCTGATACCCACTTCTTTTGCTCGTTTGGTTGCAGAAGCTGTAGCCAGATTCATAAAATTAACACAGGCTAGTAATAACATGAATAAGGCAACAATACTAAAAATATACACCGATTTATAATCGCCGCCTTGCTCTAATGTACTTGCACTTGAAAAATCAGAATTTAAATGAATTTCTGTTAAAGGTTGTAAAAACAGGCCTATCTCTCCATCCTTGGTAAAATCAGTATACGACATCCCAATTTCTGCTTTCATTTGTGGTCCCATATATTGCTCAATTACCGCAGGTAATTTGGCTTCTAAATTTTTAGGATTGGTTCCTTTTTTTAATACCAAATAGCTGTAAAAATCGGATTTCATCCAAGAAGTGCTTTTGGCATCTTGATGACCAAGCATAGAGGCAAAAAGATCAAAATGAAAATGGGAATTATCTGGAATTTTGGCGATGATTGCTGTAACTCTAAATTGTAAATCATCAATATTTAAAGTTCTACCAATAGGATCGCTATCCCCAAAATATTTATAAGCCTCTTCTTCTGTTAATACTATGGTATTTGGCTCACTTAACGGATTTGTTTTATTTCCTTTGATTATTGGAAAAGAAAAAACGTTAAAGAAATTAGGATCGACATAGGCAAATTTGCCATCTCTATAACTATGGTTATTGAAGGTAACTTTAGGGTTGGTAATTTTTCTAAATCTTGTAGCTTCTTTAACCTCTGGAAAATCATTCACTAGTGTTTGTGCCACAGGAGGCATTACAACCGCTTCTTTTATTAATTCCCCATTTATTTTGGCCTTAAAAACAACCCTGTAAATGTCTTTAGATTTATCATGAAAATTATCATAGCTCAGCTCATCCGTAACGAACAAAAGAATTAAAAGGCAGGAAGCAATTCCAATACCTAAACCAAGAATATTAATAATAAATAAACTCTTGTTTTTAAGAATATTTCTCCAAGCTATTTTAAAATAATTTTTAATCATGATATTTTAAAACTTATTCCGTTCTTAAACTTTTTACAGGGTTTGCCAATGCTGCCTTAATTGCTTGAAAACTTACTGTAATTATAGTAATTGACAATGCTCCAATACCCGCTGCTAAAAATATCCACCAAGAAATATCGGTTCTATAAGAAAATTTTTGAATCCATTGTTGCATGATATAGTATGCTATAGGAATAGCTAGTATTAAAGCTATAATTACGAGTTGCACAAAGTCTTTTGAAAGTAAAACCCAAAGGTTTGTAACCGTTGCCCCTAGCACTTTTCTAACACCAATTTCTTTGGTGCGTTGCTCGGCTACAAATGATGCTAACCCAAAAAGTCCTAAACAACTAATAAAAATTGCCAACCCTGTAAATACTCTGGCTAAACTTGCAACACGTTCTTCAGCAGCAAATTTTTGTCCATATTCTTCATCTACAAATTGGTATTCAAAAGGTAGATTTGGAAAAAACTTTTTAAAAGTGTTTTCCACAATTTTTAAATTCGCTGCAACACTCTTATTAGGGTTGAGCCTTAAATTATAATAACTTGAATTATTATACCTATCAAAAACATAAAGACCTTGTTTCACAGGCTCGTAAGGTGATTGAGTAATAACATCCTCAACCACGCCAATAATTTGCAAGGGAGGTCCTGGGTCATCTTCATCATTATCTCTTAAATATTTACCTACAGGGTTTTTAAGCCCCATATATTCTACGGCTGTTTGGTTAATTAATATGGCCATGGAATCTGTGGCAAAATCTCTTGAAAAATCTCTACCTTCAACAATCTTCATTCCTAAAGATTTTACATACTCGTAAGATACTTCGGTCCATGCAAAATCATCTTGAAATCCATCTGGTTTTCCTTCCCAGTTCCACCCACTACGATTAGACCAAATTTGAGTGGTTGGGCTACTAGATGTTGACATTTCTATGGCTGCGCCAGAAGCTATAAACTGATTTCGCATAAAATCGTATTTGCCAGTAAATTCTGGGCTCATGATGGGTATTTGTATCAACCCACCTTTGTTATAGCCAATAGGTCTATTTTTACTATGTTGAATTTGTTGCATCACCACTAAAGTTCCTATAATTAAAGCGGCTGAAACTGCAAACTGGGTAACTACCAATACTTTTCTTGGTAATTCTGAAAAACGCCCAGCTTTAAAAGTACCTTTTAGTACCCTTACTGGATTAAAAGAAGATAGATACAATGCTGGATAGCTTCCAGAAATTAATGCTGTAAATACAATAAAGGCCAACGAATAACCCCAAAATTGCATGCTGCTCCAAGGGAATTGAATTTCTTTACTAGCTAGACTATTAAATCCGTTTAGCGATCCTAATACTAGCAAAATTGCTACCACAAAAGCGAATATAACTACCAATAATGACTCGCTTAAAAATTGGTTGATTAATTGTTCTCTACTCGACCCTATGGCTTTACGAATACCCACTTCCATCGCTCTTTTTTCTGATCGTGCGGTACTCAAATTCATAAAGTTAATACATGCTAAAAACAACACAAATCCACCAATAATTCCAAATAACCAAACATTTTCTATTCTCCCACCAGCTTGAACACCATTTTCAAAAGAAGATCGTAAATGCCAGTCGTTCATTGGCAATAAAAATATTTGCGGGTTGAATTCTGCAGTATCTTCATTGGCTTCTTTTTTAGCGTTGATAATTTTATTTGTAACGCCTTTCATCGTAGTATTGTCTGCAATTTGAACAAACATCTGAAAAGAATTGTTACCCCATGAATCCGCAGCATTTTGAATCCATTCTCGGGTAATATATTTTTTCCAAGGCATTAAAAAGCTTATGTCAGTTAAAGTAGTGTTGGTGGGAAGATCTTCAAAAATACCAGTAACAATCATGTTATCTGTATTATTGATTTTAACAATTTTACCTATAGGATCTTCGGTTCCAAATAAAGCGTAAGCAGTAGATTCTGAAAGCATTATAGAATTTATTTCGGCCAATCCATTCTTTTTTCCTTTAAGGATATTAAATTCAAAAATTTCTAATCCAGGTTCTTGTATATAGTTACCCGATCTAGAGATGCTTTTATTACCATATTTAAGATATCTAGATTGTGTCCATGACGACATGGTTAAATGTTTAAAATTATCGCCATAATTATTGCGCAGTTCCATTTCAAGAGGTCTTGGAATTGCAGGGCCTGTACCTATATTACCATTAAATGTTTGGCTTTGAAACACTTGTGCAACACGATCATGGTTTTTGAAATATTTGTCATAACTAATTTCATCACTAATCCATAGCATTATCATAATAGTTACCGCCATGCCAATGGCTAACCCAAAAATATTGATAAATGAATACACCTTATTCTTTAAAAGGTTTCTCCAAGCTATTTTAAAATAATTTTTAATCATGATATTTATATTAAACTAATTGTTAAGGTTGTGTTCTAATTATACCAAGCTATTTTCTGTTACTTTATGCCCATCTAACATTCTAATAATTCTATGCGAAAATTTGGCATCGTGCTCGCTATGCGTTACCATTACTATGGTGGTGCCTTGGTTGTTTAATTCTGTTAGTAAATCCATTACTTCGTTACCGTTACTGCTATCCAAATTACCAGTAGGTTCATCGGCAAGAATTAATTTTGGGTTATTTACTACAGCTCTAGCTACGGCAACTCTTTGTTGTTGACCACCCGACAATTGTAGTGGAAAATGCTTGCGTCTGTGCATAATTTGCATTTTTTCGAGTACTTCATGTACTTTTTTGGTACGTTCTGCTTTTTTCATCCCCGTATAAATCAACGGTAATTCTACATTTTCAAAAACCGTTAATTGATCAATGAGATTAAAGCTTTGAAATACAAAACCGATATTGTGTTTTCTAATATTGGCTCTTTTTCGCTCGTTGTAGTTGGTAACTTCTTCGCCATTAAAAATAAAGCTCCCACCATCGCAATCGTCTAGTAAGCCAAGTATGTTTAACAGGGTTGATTTACCACAACCAGAAGGTCCCATTACTGCTATAAATTCGCCTTCTTTTACTTCAAAAGACAGCTTGTTTAATGCAATGGTTTTGATGTCTTCAGTACTGTAATATTTTTCTAAATCTTTAATTTGTATCATTATTTGTTTTTTTTTAGCGGTATTATATTTATTATTTTTTTACGGTAATTATATTTTGAGTATTTGGTTTTACGGTAAAAGGCAAATGAATTTGTTGTACTTTATTTTGCCAATAAGTCATTTCGTATTTACCAGGTTTTAATTTTTTTTCTAGCGGAAAAATCACTTTTTTTAAGGTAAATTCTTCTTTTCCAGAAACCTTAAATTTGTTTTTTATTTTACAGCTTTCACATTTAAAGGTTACCAAAAGAGCTTCGTTATCTGGTCTAAGGGTATCTTGCTGCAATTGTGGTGTATTTAATTGTGTTTTTATATGGGTACTGTTTCCAAAACTTCCTGCTAGAATAATGGCTGTTATTATGATTTTATGTATTATTAAAGTTTTCATTGCTTCGTATTTATTTTAAAATCAATTCTTGTTTGTCGCCGTAATTGTCATAACTAGAAGTAATAACTTTGTCACCAGCGGTAAGTCCGTTAAGTACTTCGTAGTATTCGGTATTTTGGCTACCCAATTGTATTTCGGTTTTGTAGGCAGTGGAGCCATCATCATCTAATTTAAAAATCCAGTTGCCTCCAGTTTGTTGAAAGAATCCACCTTTCGGAATTAGTAAGGCTTGTTTTTCGGCACTTAATGCTAATCTTATTTGTAAAGATTGCCCTCTACGGATTTCTTTAGGCATTTCTTTTTCAAACTGCATATCTACCTGGAACCTACCATTGTTTACTTGGGTATATACTTTTTTGATGATGAGATTGTAGGAATTATTATTGAAGGTAAATGTACCCACTTGCCCTACATAAATTCTTGAAATATAATGTTCGTCAATATCTACTCTTACTTTAAATCCGCTTAGCACATCAATTTGTCCTAGTCTATCTCCTTTATTGATAGATTGCCCAATTTCAGAGTCTAAAGAAGTTAATTGCCCATCAACAGGGGCTCTTACTACCAAATCGCCAACTTTTTTACGCATGAGTTTCAAGGCATTTTGGGTTCGTAAATAAGAGTTTTTTGCTTGTTGTAGCTCTTCTTTGGTAGAGATAGAATCTTGTTTTAAAATTTGATCGGCCAAAACCTTTCTCTTTTTTTGGTAGTTGTAATTGTTTTCAGATTCTTGGTATTCTTGTCGTCCAATAGCATCTGCTTTATACAATTTTTTATTGAGTTGGTATACCCTTTCTGCTTCTACCAAAGCATTGTCTACATCGGTCATTTGATTCAATCGGTTGATGGTATTTTGTCGAGCGGCATTTTGCGAAATTTGCATCTGCGTAAGCAAATTATACACCGAGGTTTCTTGGTTTACCAAACTCAATTCTAAATCGGTATTCGACAAACGTAAAATAGGCTCTCCCTTTTTCATGATGGCGCCATCTTCTACAAACTTTTCTTCCACTCTACCACCTTCTAAAGCATCTAAGTAAATAGTGGTAATAGGTAAAACAATACCGCTAACAGGTATGTTTTCTTGAAATACGCCTTGTTTCACCTCGCTAATAGAAACTCTTTCGGCGTCAACATTTAATCTAGAACTTCCTCCAGCAGTAGTTATCATAAAAATGATCAATAAAATAGCAAGAACAGATCCAGCGATTAGGATAATTTTTGATTTTGGGAATCTTTTCTTTTCTATAGGTACATCCATTGGTTAATTATTTATACAAAAGAACTATGTAATATCGTGCCAATTTGTATTTTGCACAAAATCAATGGTATATGAATTTACACCGATTTAAAAGTGTTCGAAAATGATACAGTCCTGTTCGTATTTGTAACACAATTTTAAGATTTTAAATTTCCGCTTTAAAAATTTTTCGGCAGCTTATTATTATTGTAATATTGTATTTATGTTACTTAAAAATGCCAATATATTAGTTGTAGATGATGATGCCGATGTGCTTACCGCCTTGCGTTTGTTACTAAAGTCAAAGACTAAAAATGTAATTACTACCCAAAGCCCCAATCAGATTCAATCCTTACTAGCAAAAAATAAATTCGACTTGATTATTTTGGATATGAATTTTAATGCAGTAGTCAATACAGGTAATGAGGGTATTTTTTGGTTGCGAAAGATTAAAGAAATGGATCCAGAGGCATCTGTAATTTTAATAACGGCTTATGGCGATTTAGATTTAGCGATTAAATCCTTAAAAAAGGGAGCATCCGACTTTTTGGTAAAACCTTGGCAAAACGAAAAACTGTTATTGGCAATCAAAGAAATTTTAGAGCAAAAAAAATCAGGGAAACCTAAAAAGGCTGCCAACTTAGTATCTAGCACCAAAATTATTGGTGAAAGCTCTGTAATGGAGGAGGTTTTTTTTAAAATAAAAAAAATTGCTCCAACCGATGCCAATATTTTAATTTTAGGAGAGAACGGCACGGGAAAAGATTTGATTGCTAAGGCAATTCACGACAATTCTATGCGAAAAGACCAACCCTTTGTAAAAGTAGATGTTGGTGCACTTACCACTAGCTTGTTTGAAAGTGAACTGTTCGGACATAAAAAAGGAGCTTTTACAGATGCCATTGAAGATAGAATTGGACGTTTTGAACAGGCCAATGGAGGTACTTTGTTTTTAGACGAAATAGGAAATATTAGTCTACAACAACAAGCTAGATTGTTAACCGTATTGCAAAACCGTACTATTACTCCAATCGGTTCTAATCAAACAATACCCGTAAATATTAGATTGATTTGTGCAACCAATCAAGACATATCTTATTTGGCAAATGAAAATCATTTTAGAAAAGATTTGATTTACAGAATCAATACCGTTGAAATTACTGTACCACCATTAAGAGAGCGCAATAAAGATATCCTACTACTCGCGCAATATTATGTGGCTTTGTATGCCGAAAAATATTTGAAATCCAATTTTTCTTTTGCAGATAGTTTTATTAAAAAATTAAAAGATTATTATTTTCCGGGAAATGTTAGAGAACTACAATATGCTTTAGAAAGGGCGGTTATCATGGCCGATGCCAATATTTTAACGGAGCAAGATTTGGTTTTTTCTCCCATTGAAAAACACCAGAATAAAAAGGTAGAAAAAAACCAAACTTTAGAATCGGTAGAAAAAAACACCATTTTAAAAGTAATTGAAAAGAACCACGGTAATATTTCTCAATCGGCTATAGAATTAGGTATTACCAGAACTGCACTTTACCGTAGAATGCGTAAATATGGCTTATAAAAAATACAAATTTGCGCTATTTGTCAGGATTTTTATTTTGACACTTTCCATGGTTGGAATGGCATTTGCATTTACGAAAATCAATTTTAAAGAAGATCTACCTCTTGCTATTGTTGTTATTTTACCCATATTTTTAACCATTTTATGGTTATGGCGAAACCTTTTTAAATTTATTACAAAGCGTTTTGAAGAAATGGATGATTTTTTCGAATCGGTAAAATATAGAGATTTTTCAAGGTGGTTTACCGAAAAATCGGGAGCTGAAGATATACGTGAATTACACAAAGGTTTTAACGAAGTAAACAAAACCATCAAAGAAATTAACCGTGAAAAAGAAGCCCAACATTTATATCTGCAAAAAATATTAGAACTAATAGATACGGGTATTGTGGCCTATAATATTGATACCGGAAAAGTGCTATGGGTAAATCATTCTTTCAAGAAAAACTTAGGTATTCCGTCTATTAAAAATATCCAGTTTATAAAAGATCGTCAACCTGAATTATATCAAAATGTTTTTGAAAAAAATCATGCCAAAGGAAGTGATATCACTTTAGATATAGATTATGAAAAAGTAAAAATATTAATCGCAAGCTCTATTTTTTATATTGAAGAAGATACTTTTAAACTCATCGTTTTACAAAATATCAATGAAACGCTAAATAGAAATGAATCAGAGGCATGGAAAAAGTTGTTAAGTGTGATGACTCACGAAATTATGAATTCTATTGCACCAATATCTTCTTTAGCCGAAACTTTATTGTATACTTTACAAAGTAATATGGAAGATGCAGAAAAGAATCCTTTAGAGGTACAAGATTTGAATTTAGGTATTACAAGTATTAAAAATAGGAGTGAAGGGCTCTTAAAATTTGCACAAACTTACCGTAGTTTAAATAAGACCACTAAATTGAATTTAAAAAAGGTTTTAGTGAGCCAATTGTTTGAAAATATAAGTACTTTGATGCAACCCTCTTTGGTAAAAAAAGGAATTTCACTGACTTTTGAATTGGAAAACAACGACCTTAAAGTAGAAGTAGATACTTATTTGATTGAGCAAGTGCTTATCAATTTAGTGCTAAATGCTATTGAAGCAGTTAAGGAAAGTGCGCAACCTAAAATTACCTTATCTACAAAGCGAAGTATTGAAGGAAAGACCTTAATTAAGGTTACGGATAATGGAAAAGGTATACCTAACGAAATTATAGAAGATATTTTTGTACCTTTTTTTAGTACCAAAAAAAGTGGCAGTGGTATTGGCCTGAGCCTATGTAAACAAATCATGATGCTACATAAGGGTAAAATTCAAATTAAAAGTGTAGTAGGAGAGGGTACCGCTATTTTTTTAGTTTTTTAGCATTATTTAAATGCAGATTCTGGTACTTTACCAACCCAAGCTTTTGGCTTATTTTTTTCATTAAATAATCTTAAAATTACCGCTGAAGTATTGGTATTGTTATTGGGCTCTTCCAAAATTTTTCCTTTTTTAATTCCTGGACCAGTAAGTGCCCATGGTATTATCATTTCAGCAGGTGACATACCACCATGCCCTTTGCCAACACCACCGTGATCCGTAATCAAAATAAAGTTGGTATCCTTGTACAATTGCTTTGATTTTAAATTGTTTATTAATTTTCCAATAGCAACATCAGCAGCTTCAATAGCAGTTATGTATTCTGGAGACATCCACTTGTGTTCATGCCCAGCATGATCTGTATGTACGGTATATAGAAAGATTAGTGTAGGGTTATTTCTATTTTTTTCTGCAAAAAGAAAAGCCTTTTCATAGTTTTCTAAATAAAGGTCATTTTCTAAAAAATTTACCTCATCTAAATATTTTTGATTGATAGGGTGGATTAAGTTACCCCAATTATAATAGTAAGCCGTCTTGGTTTTTGGGTTGTTGTCCTTTAAAATTTTAAAAATAGAAGGGTAATACCCATCGTTGTCTTGCACCACTGGAGGTAATACTTTTTTATCTAAAGTCCATCCGTTATTATCAACGCCATGTTGCTCTGGCCCACTACCGGTTAGGTGGCTCGTCCAATTGGGTAGAGTTACCGAAGGCATAACTGCTCTTGTGGTAAATGAAATAACGCCATTGGCCATAAGCATATCTAAATTAGGGTGTTTTGCCGTATTATAACCTTCTACACTCAAACCATCCAATCCTAAAACAATAACTCTTTTTGATTTTTTAGATTTTTTTTGACTGTAAAGTTTTGTTGGGTTAAACCCGATAAAAGAAATAAGTAAAGTAAGAAATAAAAGTTTAGAAATACGATAGGTTTTTGAGCAAGTCATACAGTTTTTTTTGAAGGGCTATTAAATGAAAGTTGTATAAAATTAGTTTTTTTAGGTGAAATAAAAGTAGAAAGCGATACTATAGCTCAAATTTCTGAAGCCTATTTGCCAAATGAAATCCGTTTTGCAAAACATTTTTATGTGCATCGCTATTTTTTTGCAATATTGGATTGGTATGGTTAAAATGAATAAAATAGACTTTATTTTTATCCTTTTGGTGCATGCTTTTAAAAAGTTCCATACTTTCTATAATAAACGGATGAGGGATTTCCGATATGTCGCGATGGTTAAGTTCTTTGCCCGAATAAAAAGTAGCATCAATAAAGACATAATCAACTTTAGAAATTTCAGCAATAATATTTTTATTCCATTTTTCCCATTTGTCAATATCTGGAATAAAAAGTGCGGTTTTATTTGGCCCGATAATTTTATATCCAACGGTTTCTGAATACTCATCACGATGAGGAACCGTAAACGGGATTACACTAATATTTGGAGTTAGGCTTTCTTCTTTTTCATTTTCTAGTGGTACTAAGTGTATGTTTTTTGTATGCACCAACTGACTCCATGGACCATTTTTTTCGAGAAATATTTTCATTTTAGGCATCACATACACAGGAATCTGTTTTGCATTCACTGCTTCTTTACCAAAATACATCAATCCCGTATAGTGCCCTATATGCGCATGGGTTATAAAAATGCCATCAGGAATTTCTTTATCGCTAAAATCAGTATAATTTTTTAAATCTTTTAATTGTGTGGTAATATTTGGTGTAGCCTCAAATAAATATTTTTTTTGAGCCTTCTTATCTACTACACCTAAAGCAACAACTTGTCTTTTTAAATCTGGCTTTTCAAATAAATCTTTACAACAATCTTTTTTACAAGCAATATGTGGGGAGCCAGCATCTTGAATCGTACCTAACACTATAAGGGAAGTATTGTTGTTTTTACTTTTTTGGGCAAAATTAGAATAAGGAAATATCCATAAAAGTAGGAGTAGCATTTTTATAAACAGATTCATCTTTCGAGTTATTTTAATGGATACTTAGAAATATTAATAATTGATGTGTTAGCCTAGCCTGTATATCGATTTGATTTAGCTTAGCACTTCATAAACCACTACCGGCAATTTTTTATTTTTCATCGCTATTTCACCAACTTTGTTACAATTAAATGAATCTTTAATTTTATTGAAATTATTTTCTGTAATTAAAATTTGGCCATACCCTGCCGCCGATTGCAATCTGGATGCAATATTTACGGCATCGCCAATAACGGTATAATCCAATCTTCGTAAGGTTGAGGACCCAATATTTCCCCACACCATATCACCACTATTTACCCCAATGGATACTTCAGGTTTATAAGATTCTACCCCTAACTTGATATCCGCTTTTTCTATTGCTTTTCTAATGGCTATACAAGCTTCAATCGCTCTATCAAGATGGTATTCATCTTTAAAAGAAGCCATTACAGAATCTCCTAAAAACTTATCTACCATGCCATCGTGTTTGATAATTTCTTTTACCATAATATCAAAATAGGCATTGAGCATGCCAACTACCTTATCTGGAGTTTCGTTTTCACTAATTGCTGTAAATCCACAAATATCTATAAAAACCACCGTACCTTCTATGGTTTCGTTGTCAAACAAAGAACTTTCCATTTCTTTACTACCCATAAAATTGATTACGTTCTCATCTACATACATACGTAAGATATTGTTTTCTTTTACAGCCTGTAAGGTCTTTTTTAATGCAGCAACATGCGAAATGGTTTTTTCAATGGTAATTTCTAAATCTTTAAAATCTATGGGTTTGGTAATAAAATCAAATGCCCCTCTATTCATGGCAATACGAATATTTTCCATATCGCCATAAGCGGAAACAATTACCGACTTAAGAATGGAATTCTGTTCATTTAATTTGCTAAGTAAGGTAAGACCATCCATTTCTGGCATGTTTATATCACTTAACACTAAATCTACATCAGTATGTTGTAATAATTGTTCTAGTGCATGCCTACCATTTTCGGCAAAAATAAAATCGTATTCTTGTTCACGAATTTTTTTTCGAAAACGTTGTTTGATCAATATTTTTAAATCATCTTCGTCGTCAACTACTAATATTTTAGTCATCATAACAAGGTTTTATTTAGTTCATTAGTGTTTTTACTTCGGCTTTAAGCGAATCGAAATCAATAGGTTTGGTAAAAAATTCTTTGGCACCAGATTCTTTGGCTTTTTCATAATTGGCTTCATCTCCATAGGCCGAAATCATACTAACTTTAATGTTAGGAAATTTTGTTTTTACCTTATCTAACAATTCCAATCCCGTCATACCGGGCATATTGATATCCGAAAAGATATAGACTACATTGGGTGGGTTGCTTTCTTCTAAAATAGCTAGGGCTTCCTGACCAGAAAATGCAAAAACTAGTTCTAATCTTTTACTTTTAACTTCTTTTCTAAATTTTTGACGAAAAAGCATTTCAATGTCTTTTTCATCGTCCACTACAAGAATTCTCATGATTTTAAATTTTTAGGGGTTAATGGCAGATCTATAATAAACTGCGTGAATTCATTTTCTTTTGTTTTTACACTTATTTTTCCGTTGTGCGCTTTAATAATATCGTAAGATAAGGATAATCCTAAACCTGTTCCTTGCCCTGTGGGTTTGGTAGTGAAAAAAGGTTGAAAAATTTTATCTTTTACTTCTTTACTCATACCTAGGCCATTATCTTCTATTTGTATAACTATATGTTTGTCTTGTAATTTCGTACTAACCGATACCGTTGGTTTGTAATTACTGTTCTCATTATTTTTTGATTTTGCAGTTACTGCAAAAAACGCATTGTTAATTAGGTTTAAAAACACCCTACCTATTTCTTGAGAAACTACTTCTATTTTAGGTAAACCTTTTTCAAAATTGGTTGTAAAATCGGCATTAAAACTTTTGTCTTTGGCACGTAAACCATGGTAGGATAAGCGTAAGTATTCATCAGCTAATTGATTGATATCCACCGCTTCTTTTTTGTCAGAACTATTTCTAGAGTGTTCTAACATTCCTTTTACAATACTACTGGCACGCTTACCATGGTGGGATATTTTTTCTAAATTTTGAATCACATCAACTGCAATTTCTTTGGCTTCTTGTGTATTGCCATCTTCCAATTCCACTTTCATTTCATCTAACAATTCCTTGCTTACATCTGAAAAATTATTGACAAAATTCAAAGGGTTTTGAATTTCGTGGGCAATACCAGCAGTAAGTTCTCCTAAACTTGCCATTTTCTCTGACTGAATTAATTGGGATTGGGTTGCCTTTAATTCGGTATATGCTTTTTCAATTTCTTTGGCTTGTTGTAATTCTTTTTCTCTAGAACGTTCTCTTTCTCTTCTAATAAGTCGTTGTCGCATGATTCGGTCAAAAACAAATAAAAACAATCCTAAAAGTAGGGCATAAGAGGCATAGGCCCACCATGTTTTCCACCAAGGTGGAGATATAATTACTTGTATGGATTTCCCTTCTTCGTTCCAAATACCATATGCATTAGATGCACGAATTACAAATTCGTAGGTTCCCGGATCAAGGTTGGTATAGGAAGCATAATTCCGATTGTCGTAAACCCAATCTTTATCGTAGCCTTTTAACCAATGTGCGTATTGATTTTTTTGAGGATTGGTATAATGTAATGCTGCAAATTCAAAACTCAGGTTATTTTGATCATGGGATAATTCCAGTTTTTCAAGATCTAATATATTGTCTGTCAAAGGTGAATTATCGCCGAAATCATTAACCGAAGTATTCGAAATTAAAATATCAGAAATGATAATTTCAGGAGCAACATTATTTGCTGTAATTTTACTCAAAGCATTTAATCCGTGTTCGCCACCAAAATAAAATTTACCATCGGCAGTTCGTACCGCTGCTTGTGCTATAAAGGAATCTCCTCCCAAACCATCATCGGCATTGTAATTTATAAAGGTCACCTTGTTTAACGATTCATTTGTAACCATTTGGGAAAGGCCGCTTTGTGTTGAAATCCACATTTCACCATCATCGCCCTCCAATATAGATTCGGTAAGATTTGTAGGTAAACCATCTTCTTCTGTATACTTGGTAAACTGTTCTGTTTCTGGGTTGAATTTATTGATTCCTGTATCGCTAGTAATCCAAATCATGCCTTTTTTATCTTCAATGACATCAAAAAGATTGTTGCTGCTAATGGAGTTTTCATTATTCGCATCGTATTCATAGCTCTTTACTATTCTAGATTCTGGATCAATTCTATTCAATCCATTTGGATCTGTTGCTACCCATATATA